>PLKR01000374.1 GCA_003140655.1 Acidobacteriaceae bacterium
ATGATGACCCGCACTGCGACAGTCCGAGTTGAGCGGGGTGACTGTCAGAATAGAGTCAACGGGGCACGGCGTGGGTCCTCAAAAAGATCTCGGCATGATCCGAGACTAAGAAACCTGGCCCAACTACGGTAAGGAGCGGATTCTCTACGGAAATGTAGCGTCGACTCAGTGGCTTGTAACGCTGCTCAAAGCCCCTGTCGCTTGTTCCGCTTCGAGCCGACGGATCGTTGCCCGGAGCCAGGCACCGAGCGCTTCCTCAACCTCCTGCTGCGTCCCGGTGCGGTACAAAACCTCGAGGGTCTTTCCACCCGGCGACAGAGGGATATGAATGCAAGGAGTTTGTTCCTCGCGCGCGTTCTCTGGGACGAATTGCATCAGAAGGCATTCGCTGCAGGGTTCGCGGTCCTTAGGAGTTAAAGTTCATGCAAGTGGGGGAATCCTCGAAAACAAACCGTGCCTGCCAGGATTCGCGCGGCAATCGCCCGTATCCGCCTTGCTCAAGAAACTCCAGTTCGAACTTCAGTACGTCCAGCAGGTTGCGATTATCCGTTGGCATAGCCTCTCCACTTCACGCGGCGATAGGACGCCCTACACTTTTCTGCCAGCACTCCTAATGATACCCAGTCCAGGCTTTGCGATCTGTTCAATAAAGATCAGAATTGACTACCTGGCGAGTGGGCTCGGCGTGCAGGAAGGAACGACGAATCTCGTCGAGAAGAAGTTGACGAGGGTACGATGGCCTTTCACTTTTCGAAGAAGGCTGTTGCCGAGGAAGTGAAGGTCGCGTAGCCTATGACGGTCGAGAGTCGCTAACTTTCAAGGGAGTTCCGGGGAACGTCCTCTGGAGATGGACTTTCGGACCCAGGTTTCGCAGTCGCGCCGTTCACCATCGAAACACATCATCTCTGGCTGACGCAATAGAATTGTTGCGAAGGACGGTCACATGGCACGCACCGTGGAAATCACCGACTTACTGCTGAGAGAAGCGCAACAGAGCCTTCTGGAAACCAGCATGGCGCTCGAAGACGTGGTCCCTGTGTGTGAAGATCTGGACAATGCGGGCTATTGGTCTGTGGAGTGTTGGGGCGGGATGGCATTCAATTCCTGCATACGCTTTCTCAACGAAGACCCCTGGGAAAGGTTGCGGACTTACCGCAAGCTGCTCCCCAAGAGCAGACTGCAAATGCTTCTGCGCGGACAGAACCTGGTTGACCATCGGAACTTTGATGACTCAATCGTCCGCCGGTTTGTCGAGAAGGCGGCGCAGAATGGCATTGACGTCTTCCGCATCTTCGACGCACTGAATGATGTTCGGAACCTGAAGGCCAGCGTTGAGGCCGTGAAGAGGGCCGGCAAGCACGCACAGGGCGCAATCTGCTATGGGCCGAGTCCAGTGCACACGATCCCGGCTTTCGTGGATATCGCGCAGCAGATCAAGGGGATGGGCTGCGATTCAATCTGCGTGCAGGACGTTGACGGTCTACTTAAGCCACAGGCGGCCTACGATCTGGTCAAGGGGATCAAACAGAAGTGCGGAAGCGACACGCTGGTCAGCGTCCACACCCATTCGACGACGGGCGTGACCATGGTTTCGCTGATGAAGGCGATTGAAGCGGGATGCGACATGGTGGACACAGCGATCAGCTCTTTGGCACTGGGCCGCGGGCACAATCCCACCGAGAGCGTGGTTGCAATGCTGGAGGGGACCGGTTACGGGTCATGTCTGGACATTGAGAGGCTGCATCGCATCAAACAGCGTATTGCCAGCGTCCGTCCGCGTTACGGCGAATTCATCAATCAGCCCATCGGTGTTGAGACGGAGATTTTCCAGCACCAGATACCGGCAGCGCTCATCTTGAACATGGAATATCTGCTGAAGAGCCAGGGCACGCCCCATTTGCTGGACCAAGTGTTGGCGGAAATCCAGAACGTCCGCCGGGACGCCGGATATCCTGCGCTAGCCATCCCGGCAAGTGAAATCCTCGGCACCCAGGCAATGTTGAATGTCCTGCAAGGCAAGTATAAAGTGATCACCAGTGAGTTCGCCGACTTGATGCTCGGCTATTACGGCACAACGTTGGGAGAAAAGGACCCCGAGGTGGTCGACAAAGCAGCCACCCACGCGAACAAACCCGCCATCACCTGCCGCCCGGCCGATTTGCTCGATCCATCGTGGGAACGGCGGCGAACCGAGGCCCTAGCACTCGGCTGCAATGGTCGCGATGAAGATGTTTTGACATACGCCATGTTTCCCAAGACGGCCGCGCAGTTTTTCCAGACCCGGACGGCAGGCCCGAAAGACATTGGTAAGGAATTGAGTAAAACCAAAGCCGGCCCCGAACCGGCGCCCGTGGAGAGCGCGAGCAGCAATACCAGGCCGGGAGAATCTCGGACCTACATCATCAGCGTCAACGGTGAGGAACACAAAGTCACCGTGACATCGGCGCAGTGACAACAAAGTCAGTGCCTGGGTTTTCAGATCTCTAACCCGTGCCAGGGAGGTCCAACATGCCGACACGAACACTCAAACCGGCGAGCGCGACCATGCAAGCGCGAGCCGCCGAACTTCGCGAGAAGCGCGCGAAGATCAAGGAGGGTGGCGGCAAACAACGCATCCAGAAGCAGCACCAATCCGGCAAGCTTACCGCGCGGGAACGCATCGACAAACTGGTCGATCACGGAAGCTTCCAGGAGATTGGTCTGTTCGCCAGGCACCGTGCCACCTACTTTGGCATGGCCGACAAAGATCTCCCCGCTGACGGTGTGGTCACCGGATGCGCGACGATAGATGGCCGTCTGGTCCACCTGGCCTGCCAGGATTTCACGGTAGCCGGCGGCGCAGCCGGGGAAGTGCACTGCGCCAAAATCACCGAGATGATGAAACTTTCCATGAAGACAGGAAGCCCGTTCATCTTCGTAAATGACTCCGGCGGGGCGCGCGTGCAGGAAGGCATCGACAGCCTGGCGGGCTATGCCAGCGTGTTCTACAACAACGTAATGCTCTCCGGGACTGTACCGCAGATTTCCATTATCTGCGGACCCTGCGCCGGCGGCGCAGCTTACAGTCCCGCGCTGACCGACTTCATCATTCAAACCAACCGAGCGCAGATGTTCATCACCGGTCCCCAGGTCATCAAGCAGGTCACGGGAGAGACCGTGACGGCGGACGAGTTGGGTGGGCCCGCGGCCCAAATGAATCGCTCCGGCGTCGTTCACCTAATTGCCGAGGACGACGATGGAGCGCTCGCTCTTGCCCGCCGTCTGCTGGGCTTCCTGCCGTCGAACAACCTCGAGGACCCGCCGCGGCTGACCTACAGCCTGGACTTGGAAGACGATCCTGCACTTAATGACTTGTTACCGGCAGAACCTAAAGTTGCCTATGACATTCGTACCCTGCTCAAACGTTTGCTCGACCATCAAGACTTCTTCGAGATCCAGCCCGGGTTTGCCCAGAATGTAGTGATCGGTTTCGGGCGCATCCAGGGGCGCACGGCGGGGATCATCGCCAATCAACCCTGCGTTCTCGCGGGGGCGCTCGACATCGATGCCTCCGACAAGATGGCCCGCTTCATTCGATTCTGCAATGCCTTTAATATCCCATTGCTCACTTTTGTCGATGTGCCCGGATTTCTGCCCGGGATTGAGCAGGAGTATGGCGGCATTATCCGTCATGGAGCGAAAATCCTGTTCGCCTACTCGGCGGCCACCGTCCCAAAGATAACGGTCGTAATACGCAAAGCCTACGGCGGAGCCTACATCGGCATGTGCTGTAAAGACCTCGGAGCGGATCGCGTGGTGGCTTGGCCGACAGCGGAAATCGCCGTCATGGGGGCCGAAGGCGCCGCGGAAATCGTCTTTCGCCATGAGATCGACTCCGCCGAAAACAAGAAGCAAAAGCGGGATGAACTGATCGAACTCTATCGCAGCACGTTCGCCAATCCCTATGTGTCCGCTGGCCGCCGGTTCGTGGATGACGTGATCGAGCCCTCCGAGACCAGGCGATACCTGGCCCTGGCTCTGGAGGCGTTGCACACCAAGCGAGAGCTTCGTCCAGCCAAGAAGCACGGGCTGATTCCCTTGTGAGGTCCTTTAGGAGCAAACCAAATGGATTCCCAATCAAGCCGCTCATCGCAGCAGGTCACCCCCAAGACGCTGTCCGTGATCGCCGCAGCCGTCACGGAGTTTCTCGGCAAGAAGGTCCGGATTCGTTCAGCAAGAATGCTGCAGGAGCCACATGCCGTCGCCCGCTGGGCGCGGCAAGGGCGTGTGACGGTCCAAACTTCGCATAACATCACGCAGAGGGGACGCTGACTCTCACTGCGAACGCCGAAATTACGGAAGCAAGGAAAGTCCGGGAATGAAGCTCAACATCGAAATCGATGGGCAAATGTATGAAGTCGAGGTTGAGGTCGCCGAAGACGATTATCAGCCACAGATGCAAGACAACCGCCCCACGCCGGCGGCAACCACCATTCAATCGGTCGTATTGCGCACACCGCACAAACCGGGGTCGTCCCTGGATCCCGATAATCACGAAGCCAAACTGTGCCGCAGTCCTCTGGCTGGAATCGTCGTGCATGTGCCGGTGGCCCCGGGACAGTACCTACAAGTGAACGATCTCATGGTTCTACTGGAAGCGATGAAGATGGAAACCGCCGTCATCTCGCCGGTGGAAGGAAAGCTCAAATCGGTCAACGTCGCGCCGGGAGAGTCGGTGAAGGTAAACCAGGTGCTGGTCGAATTCGACTGACTTCGTGCAGCCGGACAATCCTGGGCGGCTGCGCGCAATCCGTTGAGTCTGTGCATTCCACTTCGCACGTTATCGATGACAGATAGGCATGCAATACCCGGAGCGCCGCTAAAGCAGGTTGCGAACAGCGCTCCGAGCAGTGCTGCTCCGTGATAACGATGGAATTAACAAGAGGATGCGTGCCTCATGCCGTGCGTTTTGAGGCGGTCGCTGCCTTAGCTTCCTGCGCGGCGAGATCCAGCGCTTTCTTTTGCACTTCAACCGCGCGCTCGATCGATTGCTGCATGGTCTTTGTAAAGTCCGCCGCAACCTTTTGCGCCGAGTTGCCGCTATCCTTCCCGCTCTCCACCAGTGCAGCGGTCTGCTGCACTACATGGTCGATCACGCTCTTCTGTGCCTCGATGTATCCCTCAAAAGCTTGTCCGGCTAGGTCGAACATCCCAGGCACCGCCCGCACGCCCTCAGGGGCCTTCTTGCAAGCCGCGATCGCCTCCGCATTTTGCCGCACCGCGTCGTCGAGCGACTTCTTCTGCAACAAGGCTGCTCGTTCCACTCCTTTGATGAAGAGGCTCGCGAAGTCGGTGGGTTGATTGGTATTGGTCTTGGTCTTCGTCATTTTGATCCTTTTGATCTTTTCAGCTCCGCCGTTCCCGGCGCAGCGCCATTGTTGATGGTTGGGGTCTTGCGAAATCAGCTCTAGAGTTATCGATCACTCCAACATCGCATTGGAGGACAGCCAACGTCTGTGCACAATTGAACACTCTCCGATATAAGCAGAGTGTCCGGAATCGACCCTCGCCCGTGGGCCTAAGGGGCCCTGACCAAGCTCTGTCAAGTTCCGATTACGACGCCGCCATCGACGGAAATCACGGCACCGTGAATGAAACTTGCCTGGTCCGAAGCGAGCCAAAAGTATGTGTTGGCCACCTCTTCGGGTTTACCTGGCCGTCCCAGCGGTGTTCGTGCCACCATGGCTTCGAGGACTTTCTCGGGCATCGCCCTCACCATGTCTGTCGCAATAAATCCCGGAGCCACGGCATTGACGCGAATCTTGTACTTGCCCAACTCCCGTGCCCACGTCCGCGTCATGCCGATAACACCGGCCTTGGAAGCCACGTAATTCGTCTGTCCGAAGTTCCCCAGGAGTCCCACAACGGAGGCCGCGCACAGAATTACTCCCCCCCCACCCTTGATCATGTGGGGCACCACCGCGCGGGTCACCAGAAAGACGCCCTTCAAGTTGACCCCGATCACCGAATCCCAGATCTCCTCGCTCATGATTGACTCGGGGCTGCCGCCGTTCCACTTCACCAATTGCGCGTCGCGAACGATGCCGGCATTGTTGATGAGAACGTCGATGCGGCCCCACTGCTCAACAACCGCGGCGGCGGCGGATTCGACCGCGCTCGCGTCGGTGACGTCAACGATTTGGAAATGAGACTCGCCCCCCGTCCTCTTGATCGCGGATTCGAGTTGAGTCGCGGTATCGGTCGAAACATCCCAGGCGGCAATTCGTGCGCCTTCCTCTGCGAAGCGCAACGCAGTCGCGCGTCCGATTCCGGCCACGGCTCCGGTGATTACGACAACTTTTCCACGCAGCCCGCTCTCTCTGGCTGGCTGCCGTTGTTCGCGGACGCCGGTCGTGTCCATGGGTGTGAATTCAACTGGCTGAGAAGCATTGGGAACTATTGAGTCTTCAACCGGAACGCCTTCAGTAGATTCTTGCTCAGAGCGAGGCATTGAAGCTCCTGGTTATCACATTCTGTTGGGGGAAGCGCCTTGTTTGGGACAGAGTCAAGTACGCGTCCTGATCGGGTGGGGGCGCCCGAACACAGAATAGCTGCCTTTGCCGCACTGCGTCAAGCCTTGCGGCGAGATTTTGGCCTCGGCCTGTTCTTCTTTGGTAAATGTTTGGTCAGCAAAGACTCCAGCTCTTCAATTCGTCGCTTGAGTTCGCCCACCTCACTAGCTTTCGCATGTGTTTCGGAGGCCGCCGGCGGCTGGTCTTGCTGCGACTGCGGGCCTCCAGGTCCTCCATTAGCGGCCGGAGGCTGGTCCCAGCGCCCCGGTTGGAACTCGAAAGGGTTCATCGGTGGCGGCAGGGCGCGGTAGGCGTTCTGGTACATGTCCATCATCGTTTTCATGTAGCGCAACGCATTCTCCTGCGTCGCCCTGCCGGAAGCGAGGATCATCTGGCGCAATGCGTCGAGAGGAAAAACGGAATCGGTTGTCTTGGCGTCCTCCAGCACGATCTGCGCCAGCACCAGACGGGTCAGATCTTTCCCGGTTGCCGCATCGACGATCCGCACGTCATAGCCATCGCGCACCAGTTGGGCAACCTGGTCCTGATTGATGTATTGACTGGTTAAAGTGTTGTAAAGACGTCGGTTCTCGTATTTCTTAATAATGAGTGGCTGAGGAATATTTGGTTTCATCTTTTCTCTTGACACACCACCAAAAAGGAGTAGGATTAATTCATGTTGCAGTGCAGCATAACTTGCAACATAATCATAACACCGTCTCTTCCAAAGGAGCAGATCATGCGAACTACCTCTAAGTCAACCAAGAAGGCTGCAGCAGCCGTAATTCCTGAATTCGTAGACACCCTTTCTCCACTGGTTCTCAACAGCGTTGCGCAGGTCGCCGACCTGCAAAAGAAGACCCTGGACATCGCCGCCGAGCACACCGCCGAATGGATCGGGGGCTGGAAGAAGGCATTCAGCTACTTCCCGGTAATGCCGCCGGCGTTCATCTTCGATGTTGCCGGCCAGGCAGTTCAAACGGCCATCGAAACCCAGAAAGGCGCCATCGACCTGGTGGTCGAGCAGACCAATGCCGCCACCGGCATTGCCAAAGTGCGCGCCGAGGCGTACTCCAAGATTGCCGAAGGCGTCACCACCACCATCCAGAAGTCGGTTGAACGCTCGGTGGAAGCTCCGAAGAAAGTCCTTGAGTTTGCCAGTGAGCAGAACAAGGCCGTTTTTGAGTCCACCAAGAAGCAGTTCGGCGCGGCAGCGGGACCGGCGACTGTGATCGTCGATACGTTCCAGCGGGGAGCGACCGCTGTGATCGAAGCGCATAAGTCGTTTCTGAACATCGCTTCCCAGCCATTTGCCACCGCCAAGAACTAACGGTTGCAGAGTTCAACGCAGGGCAGTCCTAAGGATGCCGCCGGGGGTTAAAAACCCGGCGGAGTGTCCTTGTGACCGCCTCTGGTGTATGGTTGTGCTGAAAGGAATCCTAAATGGCTGAAGACCCAACCCACGATAGTAAGCGGGTTGATCCGATGGAACCCTGGCGGGGGATGCGCGACATCTATATGGATGCCTGGGGCAAGACCATGGTCGACATGGTGAACAGCGAAGCCTATGCGCAAGCCACGGGCGCCATGCTTGACACCTACATGACGGTTTCCGCTCCATTCCGCGAAGCTGTCGAAAAGGCGATGCTCAAAACGCTCGAGCAGCTGGCGATGCCGTCCAAGGCTGACGTAGTCTCGATTGCCGAGCGCATGACCAACATCGAGATGCGCCTGGACGACCTGGATGCCAAACTGGACAATATTCAGCGGTTGATTGTGCACGCTGGCACCGCGCCGCGTCCGCAGGCGGGGAATGCACCGCAACCAAGCAAAGAGAAGACTACCAAAGCGAAACAAGCGAAAAAAGGAAAAAGGTAGGATGGCAGAAGATACGGTTATCACCGACCCAGTTACTGCCGCTGAAGACCGGCTGAAAACGCTCACCAAGGTGATGACCACGAAAGCTCCCATTGCCCAGACGCCGAAGGAGTTGGTCTGGACGCTGAACAAGTCGAAGCTATACCGCTACATCCCGGTTCTTCCCAAAGAAAAGCGCCATCCGATTCCCGTGTTGCTGGTTTTCGCCCTGATGAACCGGCCCTACATTCTCGACCTGCGTCGTGGTCACAGCTTTGTTGAATACATGCTCAACAAGGGCTACGATCTCTACCTGCTCGACTGGGGAGCGCCCGGGCCAGAAGACAAGAACCTCAGGTTTGACGACTACACCCTGGATTACATGCCGCGCGCGATCCGCAAGCTCAAAGCAATCTCCGGAGTGAAGGAGTTCAGTCTCCTGGGCTGGTGCATTGGAGCGATCCTCACCACCATCTACGCCGCTCTGCGTGGTGACGAAGGCTTGCGCAACCTGATTCTGTTGACCGCTCCCCTGGACTTTTCCAACAAGCAGGACTTGACTTTCGCGCGCTGGACCGACGAGCGCTATTTTGATGTGGACAAGGTGCTCGCTACGTTTGGCAATATGCCCGGAGAGATGATCGACTACGGGGCCAAGGCACTCAAGCCGGTGGAAAACTATGTCGGTAACTATGTGAAGTTATGGGACAACATCGACGATCCTCGCATGGTGGAAGCCTGGCATGCGATGAATACATGGGTGACCGACAACGTGCCTCTGGCCGGAGGCGTCTTCCGCCAGCTCATCGTGGACCTTTATCGCGATGACAAGCTGATGCGCGGTGAGCTTGTGATTCGAGGCGAGCGCGTCGAAATCAGCCGCATTCACGCCAATCTGCTCACCGTGATCGCCGAGAGCGACCACATTACGCCGTCGTGCCAGTCTGAGCCCATCATGTCGAAGGTTAGCAGCGCGGACAAGGAACTCTTCCGGGTTAAGGGTGGTCACATCGGAATCATGGCAGGCAGCGGAGCCAGCAAACACACTTGGCCGCACATCGATGGCTGGCTTGCCCCTCGCTCTCGGTAAGTTCAACACTCCTCACATGTGGTATCCGCCGTTGACGTTCAATTCCTGCCCGGTGATGTAGTCTCCATCCGCGGCAAGGAAGGCGGCGGCCTTGGCGATTTCCTCTGGCGACGCAAAACGTCCCAAAGGAATCTTGGCCTTGATCTGCGCGGCAATCTCTTCCGGAATGGCATCCACCATTTCGGTGGAAGTAAAGCCGGGCGCGATGGCATTGGCGGTGATGTTAAATCTAGCCATTTCCAGCGCGAGGGTTTTCGTGAAGGCGATGATGCCGCCCTTGCTGGCCGAGTAGTTGGCCTGGCCAAATGCACCCATTTGCCCGACAACTGAGCTGATATTGATGATCCGCCCAAACCTCTGATTGATCATGGCCGGCAGGGCCGCGCTGGTGCAATAAAACGTGCCGTTCAAGTTGACGTCGATCACCGCGGCCCAGTCGTCGTCGGTCATCTTGCGCATGCTTCGATCGCGCGTTATACCTGCGTTGTTCACCAGGATGTCAAGGCGCTGCCATTTGCCGAGCACTTCTTTGACGATGCGCGCGGCCTCGCCTTTCTTGGCCACGTCGCCCTGGACGAGCAGGCACTCGCCACCCAGTTCGCGGATTTCATCGGCCGCGCTTTCGGCGTGCGTGACATCCGCCCGGAAGTTCAACCCCACGTTCGCGCCACGACGTACGAGTTCGAGGGCGATCGCACGCCCAATGCCGCGCGTGGCCCCGGTCACCAGCGCGACCTTACCCGCCAGCGACGTCGGCGTATGATTTCTACTTCCATTTCCATCGGCAAGGTTTGCCATGGCAAGACTCCTGTCTTCAGAATTGCAGCTCACAATCGCGGGATCGATCCGCATGACTACATAGCCCCCCACCGCGCCCGCGCCGAAGCCCGGCGCGAAAACCCGCATGGGACGGTCAATCCTGCCTTCGCGCACGGCGTCGTGGACAGCCATGAGAATACTCGCGGACGAGGTGTTGCCAACCCGCTCAATGTTGAAAAAGATCCGGTCCCCCGCGATCCCGGCCGCCTCGGCCAGAGTAAGCACCATGTTCTTGTTGGCCTGGTGCGGCACGACCAGATCAATCGCGTCGATGAGCGACCCGCCGCCACCGTTGGGGTTCGGGAGCTGCGCCAACTCACCCATCATCTCTTTCAGATAGCGAGTCACCAGGGCCTTCACCTCCGGCCCATACACGGTGATGTTGTTGTCGAACTCCGGGTTCGGCCAGATGATGGAGTTCACTTCCGACCATGGCCCGCTGGCATACGTTTGGAAGAACTCGATATCGGAAGGAGTTCCTTCCGGTGCGGGACCTACGATCACGGCCGCTGCGCCATCACCGAAGATCATGCGCGAGGTCCGCACCGTCCCGATCTTGTCGGAGAATTTTTCCGCGCAGACAAGCAGGACCGGCCGATCAATCTCTTGCAGCAAGCGGACTGCTTCGGCGAGCCCGTAGGGCATCCCTGCGCAGGCGGCGACGATGTCGCACGAAGCATGCGTCTGTAAGAGGCCGAGCTCACCCGAAAGCCAGGTGGCAATCGATGGAATGAGCTTGGTGCTTGTGCAAGTACAAATCAGTACCGCGCCGATCTCCGCAGGCCGCCGGCCGGACTTGGCCAGGGCCTTCTTGGCCGCAAGCAGGGCCATGTCCTCCAGGGGCAACTGCGTGTAACGCCTCTCCTCGATCCCTGTCTTCTTGCTGATTTCCACCGCGCTCATGCGCGACCAGCAGTAGGCGTGATTGCGGATGAGGTCTGCGTTGCTGCAGGTCACCTCACCTTCATAGACGGCAATGGCCTCAAACCGGGGAAGGATTGCGAATCGCTTACTGACCTCCACCGGAGGGTACGGCTTGATAGGCTCACTAAGGGCCAGAGTACCGGGACGAAGGGTTGGGCGCTGTCGAACCCGGGGTCCCCAATTTTCGTCTTCCTTTACCCGCTGGATGAAACGGAGCACCTCCGGGCTTCGGGGATGGAATGCCACCACGTAATCGTCGTCCTTCAGTTTGCCAACTTCGATTTGCGTGTTGGTCGATGGGTCCCAAGGATACTGGTTGTGAAGGATCATGCACTGCCGCATCAATGCCTCCAGCTCGGGTACGGGATGCAGACAGTCGATCACATCGTCGAATGTATAGCGCAGACAATCGGGGTCATAGGCTAGCAGGTGGCAGGTGCGGTTCGCAGGGTCGGCCAGCGCCTCCGACACAGTCGGACGGATAGGGCGGAGCTCGCCACCGGAGCTAAGTTTATTGCGAAAAACATTCAGCAGAATGCTGAAACTCCGGTCCTCCAACTCTTCGTCCCACGATGGGGGCAAGGTCCGGTAACCAGCCTCAATCGCCGTTGCGATGGCGGACGTATCCCTCGGCTTATACACCGGCAGGAAGACATCCTCCCGCCGCCGCGGGAGATCTCCCCAGCGGGTGGGGCGTTTCTCGTACATCGTAAACGTGTAGCGATTCACCCAGAAAAAATTCAACGCCAGATCACGGCAGAGCTCATACCTGCTCTTGTATTCGCCCGCCTGCATGCGCGCCGCAATCTCTACATCCGTCGGAGCTTTCTCCCCGAAGTCTCGCCGGATAACTGCTGCAAATTGCTTAAGGGTCTTAAATACCGAAAAGTCCAACTCTGGGAAAAAGTTGCCGGGGAAGACAATCCGGCCATGCGAGTTGATAACGAAAGGTTTCAGCAACATTGGCTGCGTCTTCCCATTGAGCCGGCGGCCCCAGTCGGCCAAACGCTAGTCTGCGGCCATAGTGTCCGGTACACGGGCTAGGTCCTTGGCCCGATCGCTCGCCCGTTCCCTTTCGCCGACTTCCTGCAACTGAAGATGTTTTGTCTCCGGCGAGTACCACAGACTGACAAAGGTCATGACAGCGCCAATCGTCAGGATGACCGCCGGCGATAACCACATGTCCTGTTTTTCAATCGCAGAAATAAAGGGGATCTTGTGGGCCCACCATACGTAGACGCTGAACCATGCACCCAATAGCGCTCCGGAGGAGTAGCCGAAGCCGACACCCGCCGCGCGTCGGCTGGTTGGAAAGCGTTCGCACAAGTAGGCCGGAACCACTCCCCATGCCAGCTTGAGCATTGCCGCCATCACGGTTCCCACCACGGCCATCCACAGGTTTCGCTGGATAGCCGCGTGATAGAGGACATAGAACACGGGAATTCCGAATACGACGAGAAAGACGCAGTACCACTGGGTAAGAATCTTTCTTCCGGTTCTGTCCGACAGCCAGCCGTAGAAGTTGTAACCGAGGAAGGCCATGAAAAGGGCAAAGCCGTAGATCAGGCTGTAGGTCGTGGTGTTGAATCCGCGTCCCTTCAGGGTCAGGATGTTAGGAAGAAATCCGTAAACCGAATAGTCGGTGAGGAACAANNGCCTTGGCCTTTTCGAATTCAGGCGATTCCTGGAGGTTGCTTCGGATATACAGTGCCAGGAAAACCGGGACGACGCCGGTCATCAAGGCAATGCGCCAGCCATACGATGCCATGGCTTCTTTGGTGGTCAGGAACGAAATAAGTGCGAACACGAGTGAGGCAAATACGTAACCGAGGGGGAAACCTGATTGGATGAAACCGCCAATGGCGCCGCGTTTCTTTTGGGGAGCGTATTCAATGGCAAAAGTGTGGCCGACCGCGTACTCGCCACCGAAAAAGATGCCCATGAGCAACCGCAGCACGCAAAAAAACACATACGACCAGACGCCGATCTGGGCATAGGTTGGAAGAAATCCTCCCAGGAGGGACATCACGCCCACGCCACCGATAGTTAGGATCAGGAGGAGCCGCCTCCCGATTTTATCTGCGTAGGCCCCAAAAATTGCTGAACCGATAGGCCTTGCGGCCATGGTAATCGAATAGGTGAATAGAATGACAATGTACTGCCAGGCCGCGCTGCCCTTGGGGGACAAGAAAACATTCACCAGGATCGGCGCCATGACCAGGACCATCGCCATGTCGTAGGCATCCAGCATAAATCCCAGAAACTGGGAGGCCATGGCCATCTTTGTTTGTTTCGAGAGTGGTTCTTTCGTCATAAGAACTCCTGCCGACGAATTTAGGCTGCAACACGGCTCAACCGGATTGACCCTACCAAGAACAGAGTCCCGCCGGCACCGGCTCGCCGTTTATCGTGGGAGCATACTCAGTTCAAGGGGTACAAGTCTGGTCAGAAGTGCTCACCCGAGCAGATTTATTGTTGTTGGGCTCGTCAAGCCGAAGATGCCTAGCAGTTTGAGATGAAGGAGGGGCATTGGATCGGTGGACCAGTAAACCTCTTCCCGGGCTGACCGATACTCTAGAAACTCCGATTGCGATTAGTCCGCCGGCACGCCCGATTCCTCGAATTCCGGTATCGCCGGGACCGGGTCCGTCTCCCGCGCGTCGACCACTGCGATGGCGACAACGCTCACGATCTCCTCCACTTCGGCGCCCCGGGCCAGCAAATGCACTGGCCGACTCATTCCCATGAGGATGGGGCCCAGCGTTTCGGCGCCTCCGATCGTCTTCAGCAGTTTGTAACCAATGTTGGCGGAGGCAAGGTCGGGGAAGATCAGCACGTTGGCGCCACCCTTTAGCGAACTGAACGGATAGGTCTGCTCCAGCATTTCGGGCGAGACCGCGGCATCGGCCATGATCTCTCCATCCACAATCAGGGTTGGGTCCGCTATGTGCAGCAACTCTACCGCCTTCCGGATCTTGTCGCAGGAGGGGTGCTTGGCGCTGCCAAAGCTGGAGAAGGAAAGCATGGCAACTCGCGGCACTACGTCGAAGCGGCGAGCTTCCTGAGCAGTACACAAGGCGATTTCCACGAGGTCTTCCGCAGAGGGATCGACATTGACGCTAGTGTCGGCCAGGAAGTACAGCTCTCCTTTGAGTGTAACCATGGGATAGCATCCGGCAACCTTGTGCAGGCCTTCACGCACGCGGATGATTTGCAGTGCGGGGCGAATGGTCTCGGGAAAATGTTGGGTAACGCCGGCGACCAGAGCGTCGGCATCTTCCATATGCACCATCATCGACGCGAAAATGTTGCGATCGTCCATGAGCGTGCGCGCCTCGGTTAGGGTCACGCCCCGGCGCTGGCGCAGGCGGTACAGTTCCTGGATGTAGGATTCGCGAAGCGCGGATGCCGTCGGATCCACGATCTCCGCACCTTCCAGATCCAATCCCAGCTCGGCAATTTTGGCACTGATGGTTGCGTCGTTGCCCAGCAGAATTGGCGTGGCGATCTTCTCTTCCAAGATCGAGTGGCAGGCGCGCAGGATTTTCTCGTTGTCTCCTTCCGGAAAGACGACGTGCTTGGGTTTGGCCTGGACCGCCCTTTGAATCATCATGCGCGAGATCTCATGGGCCTTGCCAAGATGACGCTCGAGCTGTTCGCGGTATTCCGCAATGTTGACGTGCTCCTGGGCCACTCCGGTTTCCATTGCTGCCTGAGCTACGGCCGCGGACTCCCACACCAGCACGCGCGGGTCAAACGGTTTGGGGATCAGGTAGTCGGCCCCGAACTCCAACCGCGCCACTCCGTAGGCACGGCACACGGAGTCAGGCACATCTTCCTTGGCCAGGTCGGCTAAGGCGCGGGTGGCAGCAAGCTTCATCTCCTCATTGATCACCGTGGCGCGCACGTCCAAGGCGCCGCGGAAGATGAAGGGGAACCCCAACACATTGTTCACCTGGTTGGGATAGTCGGAACGGCCGGTGGCGATGATGACGTCATCCCGGCTCGCCTTAGCCTCTGGGTAACCGATTTCGGGATCCGGGTTGGCCATGGCGAAGACGATAGGACGGGGAGCCATCGACCGCACCATGTCCGGTGTAATTGCACCTTTCACGGACAGGCCGAGAAACACATCGGCCTTCTCCATCGCCTCGGCCAGAGTGCGGAGACTGGTATCGATCGCGAAACGTTCTTTGTAGGGATTCATACCCTGCGTGCGGCCCTTATAGATCACGCCCTTGGTGTCGCAGAGAATGACGTTCTCGCGCTTGACGCCCAGGCGGACATAGTGCTCAGCACAAGCAAAGCCCGCAGCCCCCGCGCCGTTTACCACGACCCGGACCTTGCCGATATCCTTGCCTGCAACTTCCAGGGCATTGAGCAATGCCGCTCCGGAGATAATGGCGGTGCCATGCTGGTCATCATGAAATACCGGGATCTTCATCGTCTTCTTCAAGGTCTCTTCGATGTAGAAGCACTCCGGCGCCTTGATGTCCTCCAGGTTGATGGCGCCGAAGGTGGGCTCCAGCAACTGGCAGACCTTGATAACGTCTTCCGGATCGTGAGAGTTGACTTCAATGTCGAAGACGTTCACGTCGGCGAAACGTTTGAATAGAACGGCCTTGCCTTCCATGACAGGCTTGCCGGCGAGGGCTCCGATGTCGCCCAATCCGAGTACTGCGGTGCCATTCGTTACGACTGCTACCAGATTGCCGCGACCGGTGTACTTGTAAGCATCGTGCGGGTTCGCTTGGATCTCCAGGCACGGTATTGCTACTCCGGGGGTGTAGGCCAGGCTCAGATCGTGTTGGGTGCGGCAAGGCTTGGTCGGAGTAACTTCAATCTTTCCCGGGTGGGTGCCGAAGTGGTAGTCGAGCGCTTGTTGCTTGGTAACTGGCATATTTTCTCCTCACGTCACTGGTTTCTAGTGCCTGTTTTGCGCGGCCCGGTCTTCGGGTATTTGGAGATGCTTAATCGCGGAGAATGATGCTTCTAATCCCCGCCAATGACTCTCCGGGCTTCGCTGCCGCTGAGCACTACATGCTGCACACTCTTGATCGCCTTCATGTACTGCGCGCGCTCGAAGGCTGAAGGATCGGGACAGCGGATCTGACTCATGCTACCCTTCATCTGCTGAACGGATTCGTATTCGTGCTTTTCCATCCATTCCAGCAAACCCTCTTCGATGTATCGAAGATGGCTGATGCCGTTCTGTAACAGCGTGGAGCAGAGCATGGTGACATCTGCGCCGACCATCAGCAGTTTTATAACGTCCTCGGGGCCATGCACGCCGCTAGTCGCAGCCAGGCTGGGATGGACGCGACCGTAAAGAATGCCAATCCAGGTCAGCGGAAGCCGCAGCGCGTGTGGAGTGCTGAGCAACACGTTCGGTTGGATTTCCAACTCCTCAAGGTTGATGTCTGGTTGATAGAAGCGATTGAAGAGCACCAGTCCATTCGCGCCGGCTTCGTCGAACCGCTTCGCCATGTTGGCCATATTGCTGAAGAAGGGGCTGACCTTTACGGCGACGGGAATTGTCACCACTGACTTTACGGCCTTGAGAATGTCGAAGTATTGCTGCTCGACCGCGCTGGAGGTAAGTTCGGGATCGGTGGGAATCGAATAAATATTACACTCCAGCGCGTCCGCTCCCGCCTGCTCGATGAGCCTGGCATATTGGGTCCAGCCACCGACGGTGGTGCCGTTGAGGCTGGCAATGATGGGCACCGATACTGCCTTCTTGGCCCCGCGGATGTGATCCAGATAGCCCTCAGGTCCCAACCGGAACTCATCGGGCTGCGGGAAGAAACTTACCGCCTCCGCAAAACTGTTCGTTCCTTCAGCCAGATGGTATTCCAGTTCGAAGCTTTCCTGCCGCAATTGCTCCTCGAACAGCGAATACAACACAACGGCGGATGCGCCCGCATCCTCGAGCTGGCGAATGCCATCGATCTCTTGGGATAGCGGTGATGCTGAAGCCACCAAAGGTGTACGAAGCTGCAAACCCATGTAAGAGGTGCTGAGGTCGACCATAATTTCTCCCTCTGTCTCACTCGGCCTTGGCTGGTTCTTTGTCAGATTTCCGCTGCGCCAGGTATTCATAAAGGCGAAAGCGGGTATCGGCATCATGCTGCGCCTCGTGCCAGAGGTGTTTAGCGTCTTCCGGCCTGCTCTTAGTAAGCATCTTGAAGCGCGTTTCCATCTGCATGTAATCCGAGACTTTACGCGTGGGCTTCCGTGAGTCGAGAATCAGAGGATTCTCACCCTGGGCGGTTCGTTCGGGGTTGTAGCGATAGAGCAGCCACTGTCCAGAATCGACCGCCGCCTTCTGATTCGACATCGCAGTGGTCATGTTGATGCCGTGAGCGATGCAGTGCGAATACGCGATTATGAGACTAGGGCCGTTGTAAGCCTCGGCTTCCAGGAAGGCCTTTAGCGTGTGCTCGTCTTTGGCGCCCATGGCCACGCTGGCGACATAAATGTTGCCGTAGCTCATGGCGATGAGCCCCAGATCTTTCTTGGCGCCGGACTTGCCGCCGGCGGCATATTTGGCTACCGCCGCGCGCGGCGTTGACTTGGAGGCCTGACCTCCAGTGTTGGAGTAGACCTCGGTATCCAGCACGAGCACATTGACGTTGCGGCCGCTGGCTAATACGTGATCGAGGCCGCCGTAGCCGATGTCATAGGCCCAACCGTCTCCGCCCACAATCCAAATGCTTTTCTTGACCAGCAGGTCGGCTACGGAAAGAAGTTGCCGGGCGTCAGCGGAATCCACGCCGTGCAGTTTTTCTTTCAGCAGATCCACGCGCTGGCGCTGGTCGTAGATGTCTGCTTCATCTTTCTGTGGAGAAGTGAGGATCGCGGTCGCGAGTTCTTCACCGATCGCTCCCGCTATCCGTCGAACCAATTCCTGCGCGAACTCGGTCTGCTTATCGACGGAAAGCCGGAAGCCCAGGCCGAACTCTGCGTTGTCTTCGAAAAGAGAGTTTGACCAGGCGGGTCCACGGCCTGCTGCGTTTTTCGTCCAAGGCGTAGTGGGCAGGTTGCCGCCGTAAATCGACGAGCATCCCGTAGCATTGGCAATGATGGCCCTATCGCCAAACAATTGCGACATCAGTTTGAGATATGGAGTTTCGCCGCAACCGGCGCAGGCGCCGGAGAACTCGAACAGCGGCTCCTGGACTTGCTGCTGGCGGATGTTCGTGATCTTAATGTTGCGGCGGTCAAGCTCCGGAATCTTGAGAAAAAAATCCCAGTTGTCGCGCTCGGGTGCGCGCAGCGGAGGTTGCGGCACCATATTGATCGCCTTGAGCCGGGTTTCGGCTTTGTTCTTCACCGGACAAACTTCAACGCAAATGCCGCAGCCGGTGCAGTCTTCCGGAGCTACTTGAATCGTATAATTGAGACCTTGCCACTCTCTATCGCGAGTCTCGGTGGACTTGAATGTCGTCGGAGCGCCTTGCAATTCTTTCGAGTCGTAGACCTTGATGCGAATCACCGAATGCGGACAAACCATGGCGCACTTTCCGCACTGGATGCAAATGTTCTGATCCCATGCGGGGATTTCGAGCGCCAGGTTGCGTTTTTCCCATTTCGCAGTTCCGGTGGGAAAAGTGCCGTCTACGGGAAATGCGCTGACCGGCAATTCGTCGCCGCGTCCCGCATACATCATGCCGAGCACATCGCGCTCGAATTCCGGCGCTGAAGGCGCGAACGGCGGAGGCATCTCAATCGTGCTGGTGAGTTCCGCCGGGACTTTCACTTCAAACAGGTGCGCTAGAGTCTCGTCCACGGCTTTCATGTTCTGCCGCACGATCTCTTCGCCCTTCTTGCCGTAGGTGTCGCGAATCGATTTGCGAATCGCCTCGATCGCTTGATCCGCAGGCAACACTTTGGAGATAGCGAAGAAACACACTTGCAAAATAGTATTCATGCGGCTGCCCATGCCGGTATCGCGCGCCACTTGATAGGCATCGATTACGTAAAATTTCGCACGCTTCGAAATGAGCTGCTGTTGAACGGGACGCGGAAGACGGTCCCAAGTTTCGTCCGCGCCGAATGGACTATTGAGCAGGAAAGTGCCGCCGGGAACAAGAACGCTCAGCATGTCGTAGCGCTCGAGGAATATCCACTGGTGGCAGGCGACAAAGTTGGCGCTGGAGATCAAGTAGCTGGAGCGAATCGGTTTCGGCCCGAAACGGAGGTGCGAAATAGTCACTGCGCCTGACTTCTTCGAATCGTAGACAAAGTAGCCCTGAGCGTAGTTGTCCGTGTTCTCGCCGATGATCTTGATCGAATTCTTGTTGGCGCCGATCGTGCCGTCCGCGCCCAAACCGTAAAACATTGCCCGGACAACATTCTCAGGCTCGGTGGAAAACTCGGAGCTGTAGTCCAAACTGGTGTGGCTGACGTCGTCCTGAATGCCGATGGTGAAGTGATCTTTGGGCTGATCCACTTTCAGATTGTCGTAGACCGCTTTGACCATCGCTGGGGTAAATTCCTTGGAGGAGAGCCCATAGCGTCCACCCACGACCGCCGGCGGAGTTTTCCGAGGGCTGTAGCCCGCTTTCACTCCTTCGTGAAGCGCGCTCACCACATCGAGATAGAGTGGTTCGCCAATCGCCCCCGATTCCTTGGTGCGATCGAGGACGGCGATCTTCCGCACGCTCGCTGGCAAGGCCTCGAGGAAAGCCAGCACTGCGAAGGGACGGTACAACCGGACTTTCAGGAGTCCCAGCTTTTCACCCTGTGCGTTGAGATGATCGATGGTTTCGTGGGCGACCTCGGCGCCCGAGCCCATCATGACAATCACGCGATCGGCATCAGGCGCGCCCACGTAGTCAAACAGGTGATAGGAACGGCCCACCACCTCTGAGAACTTGTGCATTACGGATTGAACGATTTGCGGGCAGGCGTCGTAATAAGAGTTTGCCCGTTCGCGCATCTGGAAGAACACATCGGGATTCTGTGCGGTACCCCGCAAAACTGGATGGTCGGGCGAGAGGGCGCGCTGGCGATGCTCGAAGATGCGATCCATGTTGATAAGCGCGCGCATATCGTCTTCATCGAACATTTCGATCTTGTTCACCTCATGCGAGGTGCGGAAGCCGTCGAAAAAGTGCAAGAAAGGAATACGCGACTCGAGCGCAGCGGCCTGAGCGATGAGCGCCATGTCCATCGCCTCTTGCACGGAATTCGAGCACAGCATGGCGAAGCCGGTAGTGCGGCAGGACATGACATCGGAGTGGTCGCCGAAGATCGAGAGTGCGTGGGTCGCTAACGTGCGTGCCGAAACATGGAAGGCCGTGGGAGTAAGTTCTCCCGCGATCTTATTCATGTTCGGAATCATAAGCAGGAGGCCCTGGGAGGCGGTGAATGTAGTGGCGAGCGAGCCTGTCTGCAGCGCGCCATGGACTGCCCCGGCAGCTCCGCCTTCGCTCTGCATCTCCATTACGTGGGGCACGGTGCCCCAGATGTTCTGGATTCCCTGAGACGACCACTCGTCCGCCCATTCGCCCATATTGGAAGAGGGAGTAATCGGATAGATGGCAATCACTTCGTTAACCCGGTAGGCGACGTATGCCACCGCCTCGTTTGCATCCATTGTCTTGAACTTGCGCTGCATGCTAGATCACCACTCTTTCGTGGTACTCGCCGTACACCCGGCGCATGGCGTCGGAGATTTCGCCGACCGTGGCGTTGGCTTCGACAGCCTCGACGATCACCGGCATCAGGTTGCCTGTACCGCGCGCGGTATTTTCGACGACCTTCAGAGCGGCCTGCCATTTCGCAGGATCACGTCTGGCGCGCAGCGCACGCAGTCGCTCGACCTGCTTACGCTCCAGCGACTCGTCAATGCGTTGCAGCAGTATTGGCTTCTCTTCGTCAAGCTCGAAGGCGTTCACGCCCACCACGATGGCTTCGTGTCGATCGACCGTCTGCTGATACTCGTAGGCAGCGTTTTGGATCTCCTGCTGCACATAGCCGCGCTCGATCGCTTTCAGAACGCCGCCCATGGCCTCGATTTTGTCAAGATAGCCACGCGCGCCCGCCTCAATCTGATTGGTCAGCGACTCTACATAGTACGAGCCAGCCAAGGGATCGACGGTCTGCGGCGCTCCCGATTCGTAAGCGATGATCTGCTGGGTGCGCAGAGCGATGCGCGCCGACTGCTCCGTCGGAAGTGCGAGCGCCTCGTCGAAGGAGTTGGTGTGCAGCGACTGCGTCCCGCCCAGCACCGCCGCCATGGCCTGCAACGCCGTGCGGGCGATGTTGATCTCCGGCTGTTGCGCGGTGAGGGTTGAACCCGCAGTCTGCGTGTGGAAGCGCAGCATCCACGACTTGGCATTCTTGGCCCCGAAGTGATCGCGCATGATGCGGGCCCACATGCGGCGCGCGGCCCGGAACTTCGCCACTTCCTCCAGGAAATTGCTGTGCGCGTTGAAGAAGAACGAAAGCCGCGGTGCGAACTTGTCCACATCGAGACCGGCATCGATCGCGGCCTGCACATAGGTCACGCCGTTGGCCAGAGTGAATGCCACTTCCTGCAAGGCCGTGCATCCCGCCTCGCGCATGTGGTAACCCGAGATGGAGATGGTGTTCCACTCGGGCACGTTTAGGTTAGCGTAGGAGAAGATGTCGGTGATGATGCGCATCGCCTGCGCCGGCGGATAAATGTAAGTGCCGCGCGCGATGTATTCCTTCAGCACATCGTTCTGCACCGTGCCGGATAGCTTGCGCACGTCGTGTCCATTGCGCCGCGCGGTCACGATGTAGAGCGCCAGCAGAATCGACGCCGTGGCATTGATGGTCATCGAGGTGGAGATCTTCTCCAGGTTGATGCCGTGAAACAGCCGCATCATGTCCTCGATGGAGTCAATCGCCACTCCCACCCTGCCGACCTCGCCCGTGGCGAGCGGGCTGTCGGAGTCGAGACCGATTTGCGTGGGCAGATCGAAGGCCACGCTCAGCCCGGTGGTACCCTGGCTTAGCAGGTACTTGTAGCGGCGATTGGACTCTTCGGCATCGCCCATGCCGGCGTATTGCCTCATCGTCCAAAGCCGGCCGCGATACATGGTGGCCTGCACGCCGCGGGTGTAGGGAAAATGTCCGGGATCGTTGAGGTCGCGGTCGTAGTCCCAGCCTTCGAGGTCCACCGGGCTGTAGAGAGGATGAACGCTGATGCTGGAGGGGGTTTTCCGTTCGTCCGAAAGCTTAGTGGCGGTCTTTTCCTTTGTCGCGGGCATGGTTGCCTCAGTAAATAGATGACTTAACTATCGCTGAACTAACCCGAGCACTGGTATTTCGGTTCAGCCCCGCGCGAAATCCAGGACGACACGTGCCGCTACGTTGCCATGCGCGATTCACATTGAAGCTCGGCTCTGGCGGATTGTCTCTCCGCGGGAGATGCTGAAGCTGTGCATATTTGCTCACAATGGCCGACCGGTCACTCATTATTGGGACTAAGGTAATGGATCCCTGTCGGCAACCGCGATGCGCCGCGCCGCGGACTCTGTCAATTTGTGACCAAGATCAGTCAGGAGACCCTGGCAGAGATGTGGACACTTCCCGCTCGGCATCAACACTTGTCGAACNNTTAGGTGCATTTGGTTGTCATCCTTGGCGCGATTCGAGTGCATACAAAGTGGTCCGAGGAGGCGGAAGTAAGGCCGCCTCCTCGTGCCAACGAGGCTCAGAGTCTCTATTACGCTGGTACGGCAACGGCGAGCTTGTGGAAGGTCGAGGTGACAACGTCAGAGGTGTGAACCTGGGGCGTTCCCTCGATAAATCTTGCCAGCGTCTTCAAGACTTGCGGATAGGTATTGGTGTTGTAAGTGTCGGCATCGTTCTTGTTTTCCCACAGACTGATCGCGGTCACATCAACTCCGCCGGGACCGGCGAAAGTGATTTCGTCCNNACAGCATATTCGACTTCAGATGAATGGAGATATTACGTGCAAACATAGGCAACCTCCTTAGGGTTGAGAGGTAGGCTAAGAATAGAGAACTTCAGATGAGCTGACTTAGTTCAGGGAACCTGAAAGAGGAGAAGGATGCTCACTCTA
>PLKR01000421.1 GCA_003140655.1 Acidobacteriaceae bacterium
TGGTTAGCCGCATTCGAGAACGCATGGCGGCAGAAGCGGAGTCGCCAGCGCTTTCCGTTAGCGCCGGAGTAGCGGCCTTTCCCGAAGACGGCGATACCCCAGAGAAGCTGCTGGGCGCCGCGGACCGCGCGCTCTACGGCATGAAAAATCGCGGCGGCGGGGTGCAAAATCTGGCGCGAATTGCGGCTTGCTTATGAACGTGCGACAGCGCATGTCTCGCCGGGCGGTGGTCGAACATCACCGTGCGGATGCGCGCATTCGGATGGAGATACCCGTGGTACTCGATGGGCATCGGCGCGTTCCCGGCTCGGAATCGACCTTTACGGAAAATGTGAGTGCGCGTGGCGCGCGGGTGATGAGTGTGCGCCGCTGGGATCCGAACGAGAAGCTGACGTTCGTCTCGCGCACCGGAGAATTTCGCTCCTCGGCTCGAGTAGCTTACTGCCAACCAGTGCAAGGCGACGGCTTTGCCATTGGGTTGGAGTTCCTCGAACCAAANNGGCGATGGGTAGTTCAATCCCCAAGATAGCTTGATCTGTAAGAAGACGAGCGGAAGGGAGGGAACGTCTGGAACAGAAGTCAGAAAACTAGCGCGAAGTAAGAAGTAAGAAGTAAGAGGCCAGAAGTAAAGGTATTCGGAGGCGCCGCAGCGGAGAAAGAGCCGCGCGGCGCTTCCTCTTTTATTTCGTTCCTTTTTTATTTCTTCCGTTTTCTACTCTTTCCGCGCCTCGCGCAGCACTTCCTCATAGACCTTAATCGTATTCTCGACCATGCGCTGGGCGGAAAATCGCGCGGCAACCTCCCGGCGGCCCGNNGCCGGATCATCCATCAGGAGTTGCATGGCCGCGGCGAATTCCGCGCCATCCGGTTCCACCACCAGGGCGGTCTTGTTGTTCGTGACCACCTCACCGAGCGCGCCGCGAGCGGTGGAAATCGCGGGAATCGCCAGCGCCATCGCGGACTGTAGCGCTGTACCAAGACCCTCGAATTCCGAGGGAAACACAAAAGCGTCGAGCGCGGCGTAAACGGAAGCGACGTCTTGTACGAAGCCTGGCGTGAGCAATGCGTCTTCCTGACCGAGTTTCTTCGTCAGCGCCGCAAGTTCCGCGCGGCAAGGGCCATCGCCGGCGAGCAGAAGCCGCGCATTCGGATGTGTTGCGCGCAATTGCGAAAGCGCATCGATCAAATTGCGCTGGCCTTTTTCTTTCACGAAAACGCTGACGCAACCAAATAGGAAGTGCTCATCGCCGACGCCCCAATGATGGCGCGATTCCGCGCGCTGGCTGGAGGTAGTGGGCGGCGGAATTTCGACGCCTTCGTTCACCACGGAGATGCGATTCCGTACAATACCGCAGCGCAGCAAACTTTCCGCGACAGCCTGGCTATTGGGCAGAAAGCGCGTGACCGCGCGAAAGCGCGCTTGCGACACCCAATTGGTTTGCAGCGGAAAACCAATGCGGCGANNCGAGAGAGCAGCAGCGGTACTCGATTGTGAGCGCCGGCGAGCCAAGCCGCGGTCAATGCGTGCGGCTCATTCATGTGCAGCAAGGCAAAGCGACCGTCGTCGAGCAAGCTGCGAATCTTTCCGGCGGCTGCGGCGCGGAGCGCGAATCTGGGAACCAGAGTGACCGTAATCCCTTCGGCGGAGGAACGCTGGGCTAAAGGCGATTTNNTTCGAGGTCGGCATAAAGAATATTCACTTCGCGTCCTCATCCGCGCGCACCAACTCGCCGAGTTTGCGATATTTCAGGCGCACGGAGCGGGCCGCCATTTGTGCGATCAATGCGCCGCGATAGCCATCCAGCATGCCGCCGCGCAGAAAATAGTTCTGCACCCAACTCCAGGGCGTCCCAAACCACAGCGCCGCGCGCCAATTTTTCCTGCCGCCCGCGAACATTTGTTGCGCCGCCAGCGTGGTGTAGCGTTCCACTTTGTCTTCATGTTCGGCGAACGTATCGATGGTGTAATGCAACAAATCGCCTTGCAGACGTCCCGTCGCGCCGCTGAATCGCAGCGCTTCGTGAACGATTCCCGTGAATTGTGCGGCGTCGCGCCGATACAGGCGGCGCTGGAAATCCGGATACCAACCGGAGTGGCGAATCCACGCACCGAGATACCGTGCGCGCCGCGCTATTTCGTAGACCTGAAATTGCGGCTGCTGCCGCTTCCACGCGGAAAGGGAAGCCTGCAGCTGGGTGGTCAACTCCTCGTCGGCATCGAGAGAAAAAATCCAATCGCCGGAAGCTTTCTGTGCCGCGAAATTCTTCTGTTCGGCGTAATTCGTCCAGGGACTCGAGAGGAATATCGCGCCGTGCTGCCGAGCAACTTCCTCGGTCCGATCCGTGCTGCCGGCATCCACCACCACANNAGGCGGAGAGCGCGTTCATTTGTGGGATGGCATGGCGTAAATCGGCGCCAGTATCTCACAGGAGCAATGCGGGAGAGCAAAGAGACCTTGCCAAGGTGCGGCCTACCCCCTAGGGTTTCGCGTAAGTTGTTCATTCTAGAGGAGGTTAAAATCGTTTGTTTTAATACATTTTTGTAAGTATTGATTTCACAGGAGTTATCGGGGACATATGATGTGTTACTGGTTACTACGCCGCTCCAGTACCCGGGCCGATGACAAAACTTACATCAGTCATTATTAAATTCAATTTGAAAGGAGTGCCGACGTTTGGCGAGACGTACTTTTCTACAATCAGGAATATACCAAATAGGTAGTTATATTGTCAAGAACAATTTTGTAAATTTTATATCGACGAACAAGGCATCTGGAATCACGATGTTACCAAAGTCCACTGACAGGGCCAGTTGGCCCTTTCGCGATGCGAGATAGCGCTGAGGCTGCGAAAATCACGCAGACAAGAGTTGTCTGCGCTATTGAGGCCGCGGACATTCGTGGGCGGCGGTTTTGGTATGCTAGGATGGCAGGTTGTCGAGCAGGAGAGGGTTTGTGACCGAGCATATTTCGCGCAAAGAACTGAAGCAGGACAAGATCAAGGAAACGTTGGAGCATGGGGCTGAGGCGGTCTATTCGCACAGTCAATTAGCCACCATCGTCGTGATGATGCTGGTTCTGGTGGGGTGCGTGTACGGCGGCTGGACGCTCTATCACGAACGGCAGACCGCCAAAGCGAACCTGGACCTCGACGCGGCGATGAAGGTTTACAGCGCGCGGATCGCCGGCACGGCGGAGCCAGGCGCCGATCCGAATGAGCCGGTGTATCAGGACGAGGCGGCGCGGGCGCAAGACGCCGCTCCGAAATTTCTAGCCGCGGCAGATAAATATCCCGGGACGAGTCCGGGAAAGCTGGCACGTTACTACGCCGCGCTGTGCTACGAAAATCTCGAGAAGCAAAATCAGGCCNNTCGAAGAGCTGAAAAAAATCAGCGCCGGAAGCGACGCCGAACTCGCAGCCATGGCGCAATACCAGATCTCGGTGATCGACGAGCGCAGCGGCAAGCCGGATGAGGCGATCCAAATTTTGCGCGCGCTGGCTGCCAAGCCTACGGTGTTGGTGCCGCGGGCGGTAGTGCTGCTCGATTTGGCGGCATTATTGCGCAAGTCCAACCCCCAAGAGGCCGTCGGTTTATACCAGCAAGTGAAAAAGGATTATCCGGAAGCCTCGGTTTCCGATGAAGCGGATCGTGGTCTCGAGAG
>PLKR01000099.1 GCA_003140655.1 Acidobacteriaceae bacterium
TCAGTGTTCTTACGCAAGATCTGGGCCACCGGAGTCCAAAGCAGCTTCATGATGGCCACAGCTGTCCACAGTTGTACAAAGCGAATGAACGCACAAACACATGTAGGTTTCGAGCTTAGGCGATCTTAGGGTCGCGGGTTGCGCCATCCCAGGCCGGGCAATGCGGCTCGGCAGGCAGCAACCCCAGGGGCGTCCCCGGCGGTGGCCTGTCCTAGAGGTAGTCGTGACACCCTATTTTGGGATCCCTTTGTACCCGCCACTTCTTCGCTGCACTTCTCTCGGAGCCAGGAGTGACAGGGACACTACCAGTACGATGGGGGGAGAGAGAGAGGGTAGGTTGGCTTGTCCCAAGTTACCATCGCAACTCGGGAGTATATTTTGTAACAAAATCCGAAAATACCAACCCCGGCATGTCGCTTTTCTTGGCGTCTTCCAATAGACCTTGCGCGCCATATAATCCGAGAAATCTGAATCGTCAGCATCCCGGCATTCCATCTGTTCGTTTGGCGGGGCGAGGCGACTCAGCCGCAGAAACCCTACGGGGGCTCCCCGGCCCCGGCCAGATTCCATAAGTACTGACCCCCTGTACTGGTGCCCCGTGTGCGCGCACTCCTGGCTGAATCACGTGTAACAGGGACACTACCAATATGATGTGGAGGGGTGAGAGAGGGGAGCCCAAGTCTGTGTCGCGACTGGGGAGTGTATTTGTAAACGAGTCACAAGTTACAACGTAAACAGAATTCCGCTCACCGAACCGCTGTCGCTCCAACCACAGCCCTTAACCGGCCGTCTTAGCGACGCATCCGCCCGACACCCCCACCGACGCGACTGGTACCCATAAGACCCCTTTAACCCCCTTTAACCCCCTTCTGACCCCCTTTCCCGAGGATCCGACCCTCGCATCAGGCCATTACTATATTGGAATCAATGGGTTAGGGCGGGACAGAATTGCACCAAATGGGACGATTCGGGATCAGGCGTGGCCAAGCGGACTAGGCAAAACGAGACCCAGGGGACTCCCCGGGCGTGCCCCTGTCCTTGCTCAGTGACCCCCTATCCCATTGCAAATATGTGACTTACAGTAGAGTGGTCAGAGACTGACATGGACCGAAGGATCCGCCGGTTGCGTTACGCCGTACACGATTCGCGACTTTCGCTTCTTTTTCGGGGCGAACGTATGACGTAGACAGGTCGACTCTATTCAAGCCATTGATAACAGGATAGATAAGTGTGAGATTGTCATTTCCTTATTTTGACAAGCGGTCAGAAGGGCCGTTCACAAGGCCGTTTCACGCACGTAATCGCTTCACCGGCTCGCGGGGCTCCCGCCGTAGCCATACTACCTGAGGTATCAATCAAGAGCAGGACGTTCCGGCCTCTGGTTTGTACCTCGGTCTCGGCACCGTCAGCCGCTCGTAGGGACAACTTCCCCTCTTTGTTGAGGGTGAGCAATTTTCTCATTTGAAGTCTTTGGGCCGCAGCCCACCGCACGGTAGGGGAGCCGTGCTCACGGAGGATTTGAGTCCTGTTCACTTATAAAGTCAAGGGGCACCGGGCTAGCGTAAAGCGAACAACAGGCGAACGACGTGATAGCATGCCGAGTGGATGAGGGCCGCAAACGAGTTGTCGGGATTATGGCGGCGATTCTCGCAAGCCTGCACATGGAGAGAGCCGACGACCTGTTTGATTTCGAATCATAACTCTTATTGATGGCCTCTAGAAATCTATTTCAATGTCACCGTGATGGGCGACGAAGTCGCGCGGCCGTAGACCGTAACCGGCGGTCCTGATACAGGACAACAAGGCGCGATCGAATTCCCCGAGTACACCGCCGTTAACGTGTTGGCGCCTGGCGCGAGCTGTGACGCACTGAGCGGCAGACTTGCCGAAGACGTGTTGGCGCTGGTCGGATGCAGGGTTTGCTTTGACAGCAAGGCTGACCCCAGCATGAAGTTCACCGTACCGCTGGGCACACCGCCACCACCCGGAATGGCGGACACCGTGACCTTCAGCGTGGTTGCCTGACCTGGCTGGAGAGTGTATGCCCGCGAGGTCAGATCCACTGTCAACGAGTTGGCAATTGCGACTCCAGTGTTTTCGTAGGCGCCAATGTCAATGTTAGAGCCGTTCATCCGAGGATTGCCGAGGAAGTCGGTGCTGCCATAGATGGAGTCGGGGGAACTGCCATTGGGATCACACCAGCCAACGCTGCAGGAGAGGCTGGTGCTGCCGGCACCGACGGCCGGCGAAGAAGGGATGGTGTCAAAGTTCGGAGGCGTGGCTCCCAGATCGAGGAAGAGAGGATCCGTGTTCAGGGAGTGTGCATCTTCGCTGCTGGAGGTCTGCCAGTTGGAAAAACTTGTGTAGGTATTCTTGTTTCCCCACCAGATTGACGTTCCTTCTACGTACCCCGCAGCCGAGTGGTACAGGTTCCAATTGAGCGTCGCAGGCGGGGCGGGGTACGTTTTTGAAAAGGGGACGTAGCCGAATATCCAAGTGTTGTATGCGCTGGCGTAGACAACATTGTTTTCGTAGATGTTGCCTTGAGCGCTGCCCACCTGGTGCTGAATCTGGAATTCGCCGGTCGAGCCGCCTTCAGATGCGTTGCCTGGTTGGGTAGCGTTGTTGTAAAGAGTGTTGTTGACGAAGACATCGCGGTAGCTGCTGCCTCCTCCATTACTCGCGCCTCCCCTGCTGGTCGCGGCCGCATAACCGCCGATGGAGTTACCACAGGCATTTGAGTTGTAGAATATGTTGTTGCGCACCGTAACATATCTGCCGTAACAGGGAGACTTGCCTTTAGCAGCGGTTCCCGTATTGTTGGGGCCAGACCACTCGGTGCCATTGGTTTGGCAGACTTGATTTTCGCTGGTCGCCTCGATGCCGTAGTCGGTCTGTATAATCACGTTCCGCTCGATCGTGACATAGGCGCACCCGTCACAGTAGAATCCGTCGGCGTCGTATTGATTGCCCTCACCAGGATTCGTTATTCCGCTGATGTTATAGACGGTGTTCCCGGTGATTTCTCCATACATAGCTTCGTCGTAGCCAATGGGACCAACGCCCTCGTATCCAATCGCGTCGATGCCGATGTTGTCGTTGTCGTGAACGAGGTTATTGGTGATCCTAAAATGGCTCACGTTTCCATTCACCGTCAGCGATTCGCTCTCCCCGGTCCTCAGGTCGTAGACCTCGTTGCCGCTGATGACCAAGTAACTGATGGGAGTCTTCGACGTGCCGTAAATCGCCATGCCCAAAGCGTTGCCGTTCGCTTCCGACGTGGTCATGATGTTGTGCACTCGGTTGTTCAGAATCCGAATGCCCGTGCCCGAGCCCGTGATCCAGACGCCGACCGGAACGTCGTTTTCGTTGCTGGTGGTGTAATTGCGGATCTCAAATCCGCTGACCGTAATGTAACTCAGGCTTCCCGTCATATTGATCAGACCCTGTGTGCCCGATGAACCGCAGCAGCTCACGCCGGTCCCGTCGATCACCGCCGTCTCGCCAGGATAGCTTTCAAACGTAATCGGCTCCGATGCCGTTCCAGACCGAGGAAAGTTCACGGACTCCTTGTAAACTCCTCCGAAGACGTATATCGTGGCGCCTGCCTTGACTGCATTCGCCGCATGCTGGATCGTGAGCCAGGGCGCACTGATTGTGCCAGGGTTGCTGTTGCTGCCCTTGGTTGACACATAGTAGGTGGCTCCGGTTTGTCCGTTGAACGATGGCAACAGCGTCAGGACTAATAAGGCGAGCGCGGCATATACGACGCTCGGACTTCGGTTGGCCGAGAAATTGGATTTCATAACTTCTCCTTCGGAACATCAGTGCATGCGACCGCGTTAGTGATCGCTCGGCTCGAACGCAGATTCAGAAGTAAAACTTCAACGCAAACTGGATCTGTCGAGGCGAGCGCGCTGCCAGGGGGTATCCGAAGCCGCTCTGGCCAAGTTCCAGGGGAGTAGGTTCCGCGCTGATCGCGCCAAACTGACCAAACAAATAATTCACATGGTTGAGCACGTTGAAGAATTCCGCGCGGAATTCGAGATGCTCTTGTTCCTTGATCGGGAATTGTTTCATCAGAGCCGTGTCCCAGGTTTTATATTCTGGGCCCTCAATGATGTTGCGTCCCGCGTTGCCGAATGTTCCAAGGATTGTGTTGTCAGCAAACGCGCAAGTGTTAAATAGCGTTCCCGGAATGCACGGCTTAGCGTTGGGATCGCCCACCAGGTTGGGGCGTGAACAATAGTAGCCGACGGTGCCGCCGCAATCGCCGCCATAGACACTGTTGATGTCAGTGGCGGTGTAGTAATTGCCGGTGGCGGCGGAGAAGACCCCGGTCATTTGCCAGTTGCCAATAATCTGGTTCACAACGCCTGAAGCGCCTCCGGCAAACTTGCGTCCGTGCCCGAAGGGCAAGTCGTAGACGTAACTGAACACGAAGCGCTGACGCACGTCGAAGTCGGCATTGCCGTAGTTAGCCTGGGGGAATCGCTGGTCCTGGAAATCTCCATTGTTCACCGAGCCCAGGCTGGCGCTGGAAGCCGTGTCGAGGGCGTGCGCGAAGGTGTAAGCCGCCTCGTACTGAAGTCCGTGAGAGTAACGCTTCTCCAGGCGAACCTGCAGCGAGTTGTAATTCGAAAACGCGTTCGAGCGGAAGGTGTCGATGCCGACATCGAGTGCGGCATTGCAATTTGCACCTCCATCCGCCAGAGTGCAGGGGCCGGTGCCTCCGGGGGCTTCGTTGTTGGCTGGACGCCGCGGCGCGGTGGGAAGCGAGTCCGTCCCTAGGACGGGAACCGCCTGATTGCCGTTGTAGAAAGCGAAGAGTTTCAATCCGCGAGAGCCAGCGTAGGAGACTTCCAGAACGGTGTCGGCGGGAAGTTGATACTCGAAGCCGAGATGCCACTGCTGAGTGTAAGGCGTAACCAGATGCGGATCGAGCGAGTACAGCTCGGGTGCGTTCGGGTCGGTGAGCGATGCGGCGGGAAATCCCGCCGACAGGACGTTGAGCGGCAGGCCGCCGTTGTTCGCGGCCGATATCGAGCAATCGAGCTGACCGGACGCGGGATTTGCCGAGGGCGCGGCGCACGGAGTGCTGAAGTCTTCCGAAGACAAGAACGGAGGATTAAAGCCGGGGCTCGGGTTGGAGAATGGCCCGTTCTCCTGACCGCCATAGAAGATGCCGTAGCCGCCCCGGAAGACGAGCTTGTTGAACACTTGAAAGGCCAGTCCAATGCGGGGCGCGAAATTGTTGAGATCGGGACTGATCAGTCCGGAAGAACTGTTGTTCTGAATGCTGAGTTCGGTTCCGAGCGTGGGCGTCAATTGCGCGTTTTGTCCCTTGGGAGCAATCAGCGAAAGCGTGTTGAAATTGAATGTGGCCTGGTTGTTATTGGCTTCTTTGATGGTTGTGAAAAGTTCGTAACGCAGGCCCATGTTCAGTGTGAGGCGCGGACTCACTTTGAAGTCGTCAAGAGCATAGACCGCGTAAATCTGGCGATTGTAGACGATGTTGGGAGTCACGCTGGTAATGGATCCACCATCACTAATGCCTTGCATGAAAGTGGCAAAAGCCTCGCCTCCGCTGCCGGGTGACGCGAGGTTGTCGTCGATGAGGAAGCCCCCGCCGAAGTCCATGGCGCCCCGAGCCGCGGCCGGCTCGAGGATGGTGAACTGTTCGAAACGAAGTTCGGCGCCGAACTTCGCGGAGTGGCGTCCGCGGCTCCAGCTCAGATTGTCGCTGAAAACGTAGCTGTGCTGGCTTTCGACCGCGGGCAGGTATTCCGACGCTCCAATGGCCGCCGTGCCGTCCCCAAAGCCGATAAAAGGCAAGCCGCCGATGTTCTGGCCCGCTTGGAACGGAACTCCGGGAAAAGGAATGGGAAGTTGCGCCGAGACGTTTTCGTTCGAAAACAGATTGTAGCGATGGGAGTTGAGGTGATTGAAGCCGAAGCGGAATTCGTTGACCAGGTTATTCCGAAACGTGTGGATCTCACTGGCCGCCAGGCCCTGCGCCGTGTTGTCGCTGTAGCCATCCTGAAAGCTGCCGCCGTCGAGCACGTTGTTGAACGGCGAGGGCAGAAAATTATTGTCTTTGCCGTAACTGTAGCGCGCGAAAAAATTATCCTTGCCGCTAATGGTGTCGTCGATGCGAATGTCGAATTTGTTCTCCGTTTCGTTGCGTTCCGGATTCGCCAGATAATTGCCGCCGGCCAGGGTCGTATTGGGCGCGGGAAACAAATTAGCCAGCTCCTGGGCCAGCGGATCGATCGCGGTGCTGGAGCCGCCGGGGTTTGTGAACTTGTTGGTCGGCTGCCCGGTATAGTTTGGGCCCGTGGTGCCGATGGGGAAGCTGCAGGGTCCGCCGTTAAATGCGGAACTAGTTTGCGCGATGGTCGAATCAAAAATCTCTCCCTGGTAGGTTGGATTGCCGCTGCAGTCGACTACCCCCATGATTGGATTGTTGAGTTGCAGAAATGCGGAGAAATCCCCACTGACCTCGGCTGGCGTGGGAACGGTGGAGAGTTGCGGCAGTGCCTGGCGAATGCGCAGCCCTTCGTAATCTCCAAAGAAGAACAGTTTGTTCTTGATGACGGGCCCGCCCAGCGTGAAGCCGAACTGGTTTTGTTTGTAAGGCTGCTGGCCGAATTCGGCGTCGAAAGGATTAATAGCGTCGAATTTGTCGTTGCGCAGAAACTCCCACAGGTCGCCGTGGAACTGGTTGGTACCAGACTTGATGACTGCGTTCATGATCGCGCCGTTGCCACGGCCGAATTCCGCGCTGTAGGAATTGGTTTCGACCTTGAACTCGGCGATGGCATCCACTGCCGGTTGGACCACATAGGCGGCGCCGTTGAGCACGTCGCCCAGATTTGCATTGTTGTCGATGCCGTCGAGCAGAAAGTTGTTTTGCAGAGATCGGGCCCCGTTGGCGCTGAAACCGTAAGTGGTTTCGACCCGCGATCCCGGCTCGGCGGCGGCGACGCCGACGCCGAGCAGAGCGAGTTGCGCGTAGTTGCGTCCGTTCAACGGAAGCGCGTTAATGCGCTGGCTGTCCACCACCTGGCCCAGTTCAGAGGCTTCCGTTTCGAGTTGCGAATGTTCGGCGGTGACCGTCACGACTTCCGTCGCCATGCCAGGCTGAAGGGTCAGATCGACGCCGACGCGATCTTGAATGTTCACTTGAAAAGGCCCCGCAACGGCCTTCTTGAATCCCTTCTTCTCGACCGTCACAGTGTAACGGCCAATCCTGAGCGGGCTGGCGACATATTCTCCCTGATGATTGGTGGAAAGGGTCAACTGGGTGCCGCGATCAAGGTCCACCACGGTCACCTTCGCATCCGCGATCACAGCGCCACTCGCATCGCGCACTAGGCCTACAATCGCTCCAGCATCTTTTTGTGCCCACAGCGGGGCAGTGAAGCTTATGGCTACCAGGAAAAAAAGGGCTCCGAGAATCTCTCGGGTGTGGAAACGGACGGGCATGGCGGCCTCCTGAGCTGAGTCCAAGCTGCAAGTGCTGCTATGTAATATTACGAACGATTACTTTTACTTGCGTTTGATGGCTTTTGTCAACTGGCATATTGCGTTCGGAGCGATTTACAAGAAGGCCGCTATGCCTTCAGCGCACCCCCGCCCTGCGGAGTTCCGCTGCTGGCGCGCGGAAGCGAGTTCTTCTGAATTCCACACGCTGTCGCATAGGTCCGCAGTATTAGCTGAATGTGATATCGAATGATTGCCTCTGGCTGTTGCTCGATTTGTCCTCCTCTGATCGCCGCATACTCCTGGGGAAGATACTGGCTGACGAGCGTTAAGGGAAATGAGCGCGTCTTGAGGTTATCGAACAGGCGTCCGATTTCTGTTTGGACAGCGGGCTGGTGCCAGTAGTATCGGCAGCGGTCACTATAACTGTAGATTCGCGACAGGCGTAGTTGTCTCTCATCTCCGTGATAGTAGGAACGCCAATAGGCGGGTTTGCGCAGCATCGCCCGATCGAGGACTTCCCGCACCCGCGACAACCTCTGGCCTTTTCTCCCAGCAAGTAGCTCTCTTTCAATTGCGCTCAACGCGAACACAGCTTCCCGGAACGCGAAGGTCAACCATGGGCCCACTTTGAGAATTGCGAAGTGGTCTTCGACCATTTGAGCCAGAGCGCTGAGAGACTGGTAATCCGTGGAGTGCGCCTCATACACCAGCGAAGGACTGCCCGGCAATACTGCCGAGAGTGAGCGCGACATGCTGCGATCGTATTCAATTACAAAGTCGTTTCCGAACTCAACTCCGGGCTGCACCACCACGCCGACCACTCTTTGCCAGGCTGCGGACAAGCCTTTCTGCTCAAAGGCCTGTTGAAAAATTTGCAGAGTCTGATGGAGGCTCTCGACGGTAGTCACTACGGGAGGTGCTCCTGATGCCGACTCGCCGCCTGGGGCTGGCACTTCGGTGCCGATGACATACAGAGGAGGGGCGGCACCGCGCGGCAAGTCTTTCAGCGCTTCTTCAGCAGCTTCGCAAAGCACTGCTGCCCGCTGCGCGACAATGTTTTCTGAAAGGACCTTTGCGTCATCAGCACACGCCATGCTCGCATCAAGATGGATTTTTCCGTATCCGGCCAGCACGCAAGCACGGACCAGTTCGTAAGCCTTCTTCAAGGCGCGTTTCGACGCTGTGGCCCTCCATGGAAATGGTCCGAGATGGTCCCCGCCCAGCAATATTCGGTCTTTTGGAAGCCCCATGCGTTGCGCCTCTGAGTAAACAAAATCGGCGAACTGACTCGGAGTCTGTCCCGTGTAACCGCCCAGTTGATTGACTTGACTGGAAGTGGACTCCAAAAGGAGGAGAGAATCGTCGTCCATGGCCTGGTGGATGGCCGCGTCGATGACCCGGGGATGCGCGGAACAAACCGCATAGACTCCGCCTCTTCCCAAGACGCGGTTTTGGATGATGATATCCTGCAGGATGGCGCTGGAGTTGCGGCGCTGCTGAATCACTGAGTTCTGCTCCTCCAAGAGCCTCCTCTCAAAGTCCAATCCTACGGGTCAGTGCCATCCGGGGAGACTTTTTCTGCATATTACGAATAATTACGAATAAGTTCAATATGTATCGAATACGCCGCCTCGCGGCGGCATTGCTCCTTGACAACACCCACGATAGAAAGTAAAAGGAATGGATTCGCAACATATCGCAATTATCAGTGGGGGTGGGTCGGCGTGAGATTATGAAAATGGTCAGTGGGACTCTTCGATGATCACGCGCCGGCGAGCCATCGCTCAAACTTGCTATACCTTGCTCGGACTTGCCCTGCCTCGTTGGGACTCGGGGCAGAATAGTTCGACCCAAGACTCTGCTCCTTCCGCTCCACCCGACGACTTTCCTGATCTTCGGCTGCAGAGCCCAGTTTTGCGGATTGAGTTCGACCACCGCCTCCGCAGTCGTATCGTCGCGTTGTTAGGGCCAAACCCAAAGCTGCTGGCTCCGTTTTCCGCGTCGGAGACGGTCATCGTTATTGGCATTCGCCCCTGGAGCGACTTTACCCTGAGCGCGAGTCATCGGGAGCATGTGTCTGACGCATTCGGCGCGGGCGACCGGCTGTCGCTGACCGGCAAGTCCGGCGATTTGCGCAAGGACGTCTCGGTCACGATTTATTCTGAGTTTCCATCCTTCGCCATGTTTGACGTTACGTACACGAACGAAGGGACTGCCCGACTCGCAATCCGCGGTTGGGCCAACCATCAATATTTACTGAGCGCTATGCCTGTGGCACGCGAACCCGCGTTCTGGTCTTACCAAAGCGGCTCCTACGAGAAGCGGCCGGACTGGGTGGTTCCATTGCGCGCAGGATTCAAGCAGGAAAATTTTCTTGGCATGAATGCCAGCGACTATGGCGGCGGTACTCCCATTGTCGATGTCTGGCGCAAAGATCTTGGACTCGCGGTAGGTCACGTCGAGCCTGGGCCACGGCTCGTCTCACTTCCCGTTTCCATGCCCGACGCAAGTCATGCCCGGGTGGCCGTCCGCTCCAATCGGGAGCGAACGCTGGAGCCGGGAGAGAGCTTCCATACTCTCCGCACCTTTGTCTCGGTGCATCAGGGAGACTACTTTCGCACTCTCGCCGAATACCGCCGCCTCATGGTTAGGCAGGGATTTCAGATGGCTTCGGCGCCCGACAGCGCTTTTGGCCCGATCTGGTGTGCGTGGGGTTATGGCCGGTCGGTGCAACTGAAGCAGGTCTACGATACGCTTCCCACNNCCGAAGAAATTTCCTCACGGCGACCCGGACATGAAAGCCCTTGTGGATCGCATTCATGAGGAGGGGTTCAAAGCGCAGCTGTGGTGGTCGCCGCTGAGTGCCGTCCGGGATTCGCAGCTGCTGAAAAACCACCCCGACTTCCTTCTGCTGAATCGCGACGGATCGAAGCGAAAAATCTCCTGGTGGAACTCGTTTTATCTGTGTCCAGCCGATAGAGAGGTTGTGGAATATCACAGAGCTCTCGTTCACAAACTTCTGGGGGAGTGGGGATTCGACGGCCTCAAACTCGATGGTCAGCACATGAACGCCGTTCCCCCTTGCTACAATCCCGCCCATCACCACAAACGTCCGGAAGAATCGGTCGAGGCGCTGCCCGATTTCTTCAAGGAGATTTACGAAACCGCCCGCAGCGTAAAGCTGGAGGCGCTGGTGGAGTTTTGTCCCTGCGGCACTGCTTACTCGTTTTTTACCATGCCGCATTTCAATATGTCGGTGGCATCCGATCCGGAAAGTTCGTTTCAGATCCGCTCCAAAGGAAAGACTTTGAAAGCGCTCATGGGTGACAACATTCCCTACTTCGGAGACCACGTCGAGTTGAGCGACGGCGCGATTGATTTCGCTTCTACTGTGGGTGTGGGCGGAGTTGTCGGAACGCAATTCGTGCTGCCCAATCTAGTCACGAAACACAGTACGTCGGACTTGACCCCGCAGCGAGCGAAGATCTTTGAAAAGTGGCTGCTTATCTACAAAGACAAGATGCTCTCGAGGGGCGAGTATCTTGGAGATCTTTACGACATCGGGTTCGATCGTCCGGAGGCTCATGTTATCCGCAAGAACCAGGAACTTTACTATGCGTTCTTCGCCCGACATTGGAGTGGGCCGATTGAGCTGCGCGGCCTCGATGACCGCGCTTATCGCATCGTCGACTATGTGAACAACAAAGATCTCGGCAAAGTACACGGCCCAAGAGCTAGAATTTCTGCCGAGTTCGATCAACATCTGCTCCTTGAGGCTCGGCCCGAGTAGCGAGGACGAACGAATGCTAAGCGAAGAACGGCAAAGAGCAATCCTCGAGCTACTGCATCGGGACGGCCGGGTCTTGGTCGTAGACTTGGCTAGGCAGTTCCACACTTCACAGGTCACCATCCGCAAGGACCTGGAGATCCTCCATGTTAGAGGGCGCGTTCATCGCACGCATGGCGGAGCGCTGCCCGCAAGCGACGGTGCTCTGGACGACCCCACGCTGCGAGAAAAGGAAAAGCTGCATCGCAAGGAGAAACTGCAAATTGCCGCGGCTGCCGCGCGCATGGTGACGGAAGGGCAAGTGGTGATTCTTGATTCCGGCACCACGACGACCGCCATCGCTCGCGCCCTCCGCAACCTTCAGCACCTGACCATCATTACCAACGCGGTGAACATCGCCGCCGAACTCTCCGGGTCGGCGCTGGAAGTGATTCTGACCGGGGGCAGCCTGAGAAAGAACTCGTTTTCTCTAGTGGGGCCTATCGCCGAGGAGACGCTCCACAAATTGCACGCTGACATCCTTTTTCTGGGGGTCGACGGATTCGACGTCCAGTATGGACTTAGTACACCGAATCTGCTGGAGTCGAAGGTGAACCGCGCGATGATCGAAATTTCTAGGACAACGGTGGCGGTTTGCGATTCCAGCAAATTTGGGAAGCGCAGTCTCTCGTTGATTGCTCCCACTTCATCTCTGCAACACGTCATCACTGACTCGAATATTCCCAAGGCAGCCCTGAGCGCGCTGAAGAAGTCCGGAGTTGCGGTTACGCTGGTCTGACGCCTTTTTACACACCCCCTGAAATAAATTTCGTGGCCGAGGCCGCCGCAATCGGACAGCTTTGCAAATCGCCGGATCTCAAATCGATGTTTTTCTTCCGATGCCTCTGAAACCCTTGTCCAGAGCTGGTTTCGCGACAACAGACCTTGCAAAAACTGGTTTTCAAAGAACTTAGATATCAAAACCTTGAGAACAAACGACTTAGGATGGGGCGATTCGGGTTCTCCCGACCGTCACGTCCTCGACCATGATCGCGTGATTCGGACTGCGGGTGCAAGGTCAGATGTCACATGGAGCCTGTGGATTTCTTATTGTCGATTTAGTTGCGGCGCAGGAATTTCGCCAGCTTTGTCAGGTCAGGCTGTCCGCCTGTGCCTCCAACCTGCAGCGTGGATAAAGCGCCGCAGGCGTTGCCTTCGAGCAGGCATCCGTGCAAATCGCGGCCCGAGAGGAAGGCATGCACAAAACCTGCCGCGAAGGAGTCTCCGGCGCCAGTCGTGTCTACGGGAGAAACCTTGAACGGCGGCGCGCACACTACCTGGCCATCTGCCGCTGCGATGGCGCCGCGGGGGCCGAGTTTGACGACGACGCAGGGCGCTCTTTCAGCCAACTGCTTGAGCGCTTCGCGGACATTCGTTTTCCTCGTCAGATGAAGCGCTTCTTCTTGATTGATAAAAAGAATGGTTGTTTCATCCACCACACTCCAAACATCCGGGCCCCACGAAGACAGAGGGTCTGAGTTGGGATCGAACGACGTTGTGAGGCCAAGTTTCCCGGCGTGGCGCAGAATGCGCGGAAATGACGGTCGCAGAGCTGTCTGCAGAAAAAAGGAAGTCATGTGCAGGTGGCTGTGTCCCTGTAAGGCTTGCAGATCGAGATCCTTGTAACGCAACTTGGAAATCGCACCCAGCACCGTCACCAATGCGCGATCAGAGCGCGTGCTCAGCGAAATGGTGACGCCCGTCTTCGAAGTCGGAACCGCGGGGACATTCTCCGTGGAAATGCCAGCCTTGTGAAGGGCATCGAGGCAGAAACGTCCGTAGTCGTCGTTGCCGATTTTACTGAAGAAACTCACGGGATGCCCCAGCCGCGCCGCGCCACAGGCGAAAATCGCAGACGCGCTGCCCAGAACGGTCTGGAAATCTTCCGCCAGAACCTCGCGGCCAAGGACTGGGGCGGAGATCATTCCGCTGGCGACGAGGTCCACGTTAAGTTCCCCGATGACGGCAACCGACCGCCCTGTCCCAGTCGTTTGATGTGGTTTCGTTTTGTTGCTATAGTAGTTGCTAAACATTTCTATATATTTCGCGGTTGCTTGTCAGTATAGTGCAGTTGGTGCAGAGTTGGTGCAGAGTTGGGAAGGAGGGAGATTGGTTCAGGGGCGCGTAATCGACGGACTTCAGGCGCTGCTCGGCGCCAGCGATAAGGAAAAAGACGCCCGCGGCACCCGGTACACTCCGCACGAAATCCTGCATCAGCCCGCAACCTGGCAGACCACATATAAGATTTGCGCGGAGCGACGACCTGACCTGATACGGTTCCTGCAACAGTCAAACATCGGTGCGGCGCACTTGCTGTGCCCTACCGTGTTTCTTGTGGGCGCGGGGACTTCCGACTATGTGGGGCAGGCTCTCGCGCCCTTGCTGCGCCGGTTGTGGGGATGCGAATCATGGGCGGTTCCAAGCACGGACCTTTTGACGAACTTTGATGACCTTGTTTTTCGAGACCGGCCGTACGTGTGGGTTTCGTTTTCGCGCTCGGGCGAGAGCTCCGAGGGGTCGGCCATACTCGAAACCGCGATCGAAAGATACCCCAACGTACGACATCTGCTGGTGACCTGCAACCTGACAGGACGGATGGCTGCGGTTTGTGAAAAGACACCTGACCGCGCCTTCGTGCTTGCACTGGACGACACGGCGAACGACCGCGGGCTGGCTATGACCAGTTCTTACACGAACATGGTAGTCGCCGGTCACTGTATTGCTCACGCGTTTTCTCCCGACGATTACGAGGGACAGTTCTCTTTGTTGCGGCAAGCGGGAGAACGCTTCCTGGAGAGCGAGCAAGAAGTTGCCGCGGCGATTGCCCAGGAAGCATTCGCGAAGGCATGTTTTGTGGGTTCAGGAGTGCTGCGAGCCGTAGCCCAGGAATCCGCGCTGAAGCTGCTGGAACTGACTGCGGGCAAGATCCACACCATATCGGAGTCTACTCTGGGGCTGCGGCACGGTCCCATGTCGGCGTTGGATGGAAACACGCTCTTCGTGAGCTTCGTTTCCCGAGATCGGCGGCGGCGGAACTATGAACTAGATCTGCTTGAGGAAGTCCACAGAAAAGGACTCGGGAAGCTGCGAGTAGTGGTGACCCCCGACGCTACGGATCGGCTCGGCACGATGGCGGATCAAGTTCTGTCGCTGCATGCACCGGACCTCGGGGACGAATACCGCGCACCCGTGGACGTAATGCTGGCACAGTTGGTGGGATTGTTCTGTTCATTGCGGCTAGGGCTCAAGCCAGATAGCCCGAGCCCGAACGGCGCCATCAGCCGGGTTGTGTCCCGAGTGAACATTTACACTTGAACGCGAGGCGAACGACCGGTCGAGGGCTAAAGAACAGCCCTTCTCAGCCCACGCATTGCACCATCGACATGAAGCCGTAGTCCATGTGCAATTGCTGGTGGCGGTAAAAAAGCGTCGGACTGGGTTGTCCGCCGTTTCCGGGCCGGCACGACGATTACGTCTTTCATGATGCCCGCCGTTGCTTTGCCAGCGATGCGTCTCACCCTGGCACGAAAG
>PLKR01000227.1:0-7337 GCA_003140655.1 Acidobacteriaceae bacterium
TCGTGCCCACGGTTACGGCCCAAAATCCGAGTTGATCGTCGGGCAACAGATAACCGGTGAACGAGAGCAACAAAGTAAACACCAGCAGCAGCACGCCGATGTTCCAGTTAAACTCGCGCGGCTTCTTATACGAACCGGTGAGAAACACGCGGAACATGTGAAGCCACACGCCAATCACCATCAAGTGAGCGGCCCAGCGATGCATATTGCGCAGAATCTTTCCGAAGGGCACATCGTGCTCGAGATAGAGCACGTCGCGAAATGCCTGCACCTTGCTGGGATGGTAGTAGAACATCAGCAGGACGCCGGTATAAGTGAGGATGATGAACAGAAAAAACGTGATCCCGCCCATNNGCGGGATGCAGATGTAGAAAAACGTTCGAGAGCACGCCCAGAGCCCGGTTGCGCGGGGTGTCGTCGTGCTTATGGCGGAAGATTGAGGTGTAGACCTGGGTCTTGGTGGGATCTTTCAGGCCCTCGATTTGTTCCTTCGCCTTGGCGGGGATTTCGACTTTCATTGCCTGAATGTCGTCTTTGACCCGGTCCACCAGGCCCACTTTGCCGTTCTTGCCGTTCGGATTATTTTCGTCAGCCATATGAGTCCTGTATTCAAGATTCAGGTCTTAGGTCTTAGGTGTTAGGTCTTAGGGTTTTGCCTAAGACCTAACACCTAAGACCCAAGACCCACTTCGTAAATCAAATCGCTCCCTTACACTCCCGTCAAGAATGCTCCTGGATCGTTAAACTTGCTGGGCTGCCCCTTCGGCCACTGATAGAGGCGGGACGTATCGACGATGATCTGCCCGTCCGGCGCCAGTTCCACATGCGCCCGGTCCATGGGACGCGGGGCTGGTCCTTCAAAGTTAATCCCCTCGCTGTCATAACCGCTGCCGTGGCATGGACACTTGAACTTGTTCTCGCTCGGCTTCCAATCCGGCGTGCAACCCAGGTGCGTGCAGCGCGCGTAGATCACGAACACCCGGTCGGGTGTGCGATCGACCCAGATGCGGAACTTCTGTTGAAACTTGGTGTCGACGCCGAGCGCGAACTCGGAGGGATAGCCAATCTTGAAAACTGTGTTGGGCTCGAACAAAGTGCGGGGAAGAAAGAATCGGAAGAAGGCGAGGAACCACGCGGTCAGGAACGCCGTCACTGCGACCCACACCAATCGCCTTCGCCGCTGGTCGATCTCAGTGTTCGAGGGTCCAGACGAGGACAATCCCGCCGACGCTGCCGCCTTCGAAGTGCCCACCGCTGGCGTGCCCACATACTTCGTGGCATCCACCACGCCCGTGGCTGCGGGCTTTGCCGCCTCTGGATTCTGGCTGGGCTTGCCGCTCTCCGGCTCCGCCATGAGTCTTCCTCCTGTGCCTTTCTCCTTGTCGAATAAATCTTCGTGACGATGAAGCGTTTTGCCGTTAGTCGGCTGCCACCAACGCGGCAGCGATCTGCTTTCCCGTTTCGTGAACCGGAAAGCGGGATTGAGCTGTTTCGCCCAGCGCCTCCAGCACCAACTGCCCCAGCGCCGAAATAAACTTTGGAGAATCGTTCAGGCCCGCGCTCATCTCGAACTGCGTAATGCCCAGCCGCCGCGCCTGTTCCCGCGCTTCGTGATCGATCTCGCCCAGGGTTTCTACGTGATCGGAAACAAACGCCACCGGCACGATGCAGACTTCCCGCGTCTTCCCGACCGCCAGGTCATGCAGCGTCCGGTGCAGAGAAGGCTGCAGCCATTTGCTCGCGCCCACCTTGCTCTGGTAGCAGAGCCGGTGGCGATTCGGCCATCCACCGCGCTCCATGAGAAGGCGGACCGTTTCCTCGATCTGCTGCTGGTAGGGGTCACCCTTCGCTATCACGGACATGGGGACGCTGTGCGCACTGAAAACAATTTCGGCTCTTCCCGGCAGCGGAAATCGCGCCAGCGCCTCTTCAATCTTTTCGATCACCGCATCTAAATACATCGGATGCCGGTAGAAGGGACCGACGTTGTGCACGGGAACGCCGCCGCGGAACAGGCGCTGCCACTCGTTCAGACTCGATCCCGTTGTGGTTGAGGAATACTGCGGATACAAGGGCAGCAGGATAACCTCGCCGCATTGCTCGGCCTTCAGTTCCGCTATGGCTTCGCTGGTGAACGGATGCCAGTAGCGCATCGCCACCAGGCAACGCGCATCCAGACCCTGATGTGCTAGCTCCGCCTCCAGCGCCCGCGCCTGCCGCTCGGTGAACCGCCGGATGGGCGAACCTCCGCCAATGGTCGCGTAATGATGTTGCACTTTGCGGGCACGCGTCGTCGAAATCAGTTTAGCCAGAGGTTTGCGCCCGATGCGGGCGAAGGGAAAGTCGATAATATCGGGGTCGCAGAAGAGGTTATAAAGGAAAGGCTCTATCGCAGCCAGCGTGTCAGGTCCGCCCAGCTGAAACAGAACTACCCCCACACGGCGCGTTGTCTTCGCCATCCCCTCAGGTTCCCCAGAACCCGCGAATTTACTCCCATCCGCGGCGAGAGTCAATGGTGGAAATCATCTAAGAGTCTAAACAAGAAACGGCGCGGCACACTCTGCCGCGCCTTGTTTCACGAATCAACAAAAAGTGGTTTTACGGCAGCCTCAACTCGCCGTGTTCCGGAACTACGATCTGCCTGCGCTGGCCGTCATGCCAGTACAGTACGCGCAGCATCTTGCGCACGTCCGGATCGGGGTCGCCCCCCATGCTCCGATTATCAACCACAATAAATACTCTGCCTTCGCGCGTCATGCCGCGCAACTGTTCCGTTACATCGACGAAATGCCCGGCGCCGCCATAAAAGGCGCGCATGATGTGGAGTTCACGATCGTGCCACTCGTATCCTCGATCGGGATCCAGAACCAGGTTTACATGGGCATATTCCGGGAAGCGAAACTCCTCGACGTTCCCGTCCCAGTGCTTTATGCGGATGAAGAGTTCTTTGACGTGACCGCGGGCGGGATCTGCGCCGAAAGTCTGGTCGGTCACATCGAAACGCAGAACTCCGTCGTGCATAAAGGATCGAACCTGTTGAGTGACATCAATGCGGCGGTTGCCGGCGCCAAACTCAGCGGCGACCAGTTCGCCGCCCTGCGCCGATGCGAAGCCGGCTAAAAGAAACATGCATGCCAAACCACTAAAGAAACCTTGGATTAACCTCTGCTTCATAACGCCCCTTTTCTGCCTCAGTGATTGGTGAGGCCCCAAGCATAAAATGAATACCGAGTTTAGGGAACGGCTGCCGGTGCGGCTTTCGCCTGGTCCATTTCTTCGATCACCGCGTCCGCGAATTCCGATGTGCCCGCCTGACCGCCAATATCCCTGGTCAGCTTTTCCGGATGCCGGTACACCTTCTCCAAGGCATTACGAATCTGCATGGAAGCGTCGAACTCGCCGAGATGCCGCAACATCAGCAGTCCCGATCGCAGCAGGGCGGTGGGGTTTGCGAGATTTTTGCCCGCGATATCGGGCGCTGAACCATGCACGGCTTCGAAAATCGCGCAATGGTCGCCCAGATTCGCGCTGGGCACAAATCCCAGGCCGCCTACAAACGCCGCGCACAAGTCGGAAATAATGTCACCGTACAGGTTTTCCATCACCAGCATGTCGTACTGGTACGGATTCATGACAAGCTGCATGCAAGTGTTATCCACGATGTGCTCGCCGTAAGTGATTTCCGGATATCCCTTGGCCACGGCGCGGCAGCAGCGCAGAAATAATCCATCCGACAGCTTCATGATGTTCGCTTTGTGGATGGCGTGGATTTTCTTTCGCTGATTCTTGCGGGCATACTCAAAGGCGAAGCGGGCAATGCGAGTCGAGGCCTTCTCCGTGATGATCTTCAAGCTTTCCACCACGCCCGGCACCACTTCGTGCTCCAGCCCGGAATACAGGCTCTCGGTGTTCTCGCGCACGATGATGAGATCCACGCCCGGATAACGCGTGGGGATATGAGGAAGATTCCGGATCGGACGGAAGTTCGCATACAGCTCAAATTTCTGGCGCAGCGCGACGTTGATGCTGGAAAAGCCGCCGCCCACGGGCGTGGTCACCGGCCCCTTCAGCCCCACGTGTGTGCGCTCGATCGATTCAATTACCTCTTTCGGAATGTATTCGCCGTACTTCTCGAACGCATCCGCCCCTACCGCAAAAGACTCCCACTCAAACTTCACGCCCGTCGCTTCGAGAATGCGCACAGTGGCCTGGGTCACTTCTGGCCCGATGCCATCGCCGGGTATCAGTGTTACTTTGTGGCTCATGATTAACTCAGTGGCGAGTGGTCAGTGATCAGTGGCCAGTAAAACCGAATCGCATCTTTCTTACTGGTCACTGATCACCGGTCACTGACCACTCTTCTTGCGAACTTCAACTGCTTCCTTTTCTTTCGTTTTAACTAAATCTCTCAACTCGTTCATGAACTCTTTCACGTCCTTGAAATCCAGATACACCGAGGCGAACCGCACGTACGCAACTTTGTCGTAGCGGCGAAGGCGGTTCATGATGAGTTCGCCCAGTTCGCTGGTCTTGCGCTCGCGCTCCTGCGATTCGATGACGAACGACTCCGCCTCGTTCACAATCTGTTCCAGCTTGCTGATGGGCACCGGACGCTTCTCACACGCCCGCAGCAGGCCGTTCAGAACTTTCTGGCGGTCGAACTTCTCCCGCCGTCCGTCCTTCTTGACGACCATGTAGGGGATTTCGTCGATACGCTCGTAGGTGGTGAAGCGCTTGCCGCACTTCAGGCACTCGCGCCGCCGGCGGATCGATTCCGCCTCTTTGCTCTCCCGCGAGTCAACCACTTTGTCGTTCGCAAATCCGCAAAAAGGACATTTCATGATGATGATGTTTTCCAGCCAAAATCAAAACCCCTGTCATCCCCCTGCCTGAGGGAAATTAAACTCTTTGTCATTCCGACGCCCGAGCGAAGCGAGGAAGGAGGAACCTGCTGTTCTTTTCAGTCGTACAAAATTGTAACAGGAGGGTCGGGGCCANNGGCCCGCCAATCTCCGCTTCTTCTGCCCGATGACTTTCCTCGGACAACTTCCGCAACGACAATCTCTCGTGATGCGCCAATGCCAAGCCCAGCGGAACGACCGCCGCAAACGTGACCAGCCACAGCAGAATTCCGCAACTCGCCGCCAGTTCCGGAGGCACGTCAAACACGCTCGACAACGTCGCGATCGTCGCCATCTGCGAGCCGCCGCCAACGGCGGGCAACTGCAGCATGGATCCGGCCATGCTCGCTCCCATCAGAATCAAGAGCTGCGAGACCGGAATCTCCAGAGCCTCAACTCCATAGGAGTGCGTCACTTCCTGATAAGCCAACGCCGTGACGTACCAGATGCCGACCGACAGCAGCGCCAGCCACAGCAGCGACCATGGGTTATGAATCGTGTTTAATCCCATGCCGAACTCGCGCACCTTCTGCGCCAGCCGGTGTCCGAAGCCGGAAGATAGATGAGACAAGCGCTTCTCGATCCATTGCGCGATGGCCTCGCCGCTACGGCTGATCAGCACGGCTCCGACCGCCGCGGCCGCGACTCCCAACATCAGCAACAGCCCGGCGTCGCGAAATTGCCGGTAATATTCCGGATGCGGAATCGACTGCAATGCGCTCGGCAGGAAGATCGCCAGCACAATCAGTACCGCGAATGCGCCCACATCGAAGGTGCGCTCCACCGCCCACACCGCCAGTTGCGAGGAAAAGGGAAGTTCGGTGCGCCGCGCGACCAGATACGGACGGATAAACTCGCCGGCCCGCCCCAGCAGCGCCAGCCCGGTAAAGCCGATCATCATCGGGGGCACCAACGATAGGACACGCACCTTCGGCCGCACCGGCTTCAGAAAAATCTTCCAGCGCAACGCGCGCAGCACATACGCCGCATAAACCAACGCGATGCCATGCAGCACGTGAACCTTCTTGATGCGATGAATCTGGGCCCAAAACGTTCCCCAATCGAAGCTCTGCCAATGCTTGTACTGCAGGTAAACAAGAGTAGCCAGGATCAGGAACACCACCAGACTGGCCACAATGCGCTTTTTATCCATGAAGGGGAGAAGCCTCGCGCCGCGATCTTCGCCACGCGAAGCAGGAACGGCTCTCCCAAGGTAAATGAGTGGCCTCGGAGGGTCAAACGGACTTCGGTAGCAGTCGAGTTAAGAATGGAGGAATTCGGATGCGGGGTTGTTACTGGCTAGGCGGTGCGGTGCTGGCTTTCGCCTGAGTCTGTGGGAGGGACTTATGCGGCTTGGCAGCCGCAGCGCTCGTTCCGGTCGTTTTGCTTCCTGAATTCTTCTGAGTCACGGGCTGGGATGCGGTCTTCGCGGCGAGTTTCTTTTTGTTGAAGTCGCGCACGATGCGGGCTACATAGGCTTTGGTTTCGTAATACGGAGGCACGCCGCCATACTGCTCCACCCGCTGCGGACCGGCGTTGTAGGCGGCCAGAGCCTTGATCAGATCGAAGTCATAGCGCTCCAGCAGTTCGCGAAGATAACGCGCGCCACCCTCCACGTTGGCCTGTGGGTCAAAGGCATTCTGCACGCCCAGCGCTGACGCGGTCTGGGGCATCAATTGCATCAGTCCCTGCGCGCCCTTCGGCGACACTGCCCGCACATTGAAGCCGCTCTCCGCGCGAATCACGCTGTTCACCAGATCCGGATCCAGGCGGTAGGTTCCACTCGCTGTTCTTACTACCTCGTTCAGATCGACGGGCTGCCCGACATTTCCCGCCGAAGCTCGCAACACGCGATGCGAAGCGGGCTCGTCTTTTCCTGATTCAAACCCTCGTTCAAGCCTCACTGCTTCAACGGGAAGTACTTCGAAGTGATCAATCTCGTCGGTGGGAATATCGATAAAACTCGATTCATCTCCAGTCACATACAGACGCGTGATTGTCCCGATAACTTGCCGGCGCTCATGACGGATGGAGAATCCGTTGCGCAGCACGGCGGAATCGGCCGCCGGGCAGGGAAGCGCCGTCAGCGCCAGCAGTGTGATCGCTACTGCCCATCCCCCGATCTGGATCGCCTTTTTCATGTCCGAGATTCTACCCGACTACTTCCGCCACGGCCGCGGCTACTCCGCACTGGTCATTGCCGAGGGTTACACTCCAGCCGCGCCCGCGCAACTCCTCGCAGGCATTCCCCATGATAACCGGATGCCCTGCAAACTCAAGCATTTCCACGTCATTGTGGTTGTCACCAATGGCCATGACCTGTTCGCGCCGAAAGCCCCGATGCGCGGCCCATCGCTCCAGGGCGTGTCCCTTGGAACAGCCCGCATTCAGCACGTCGATCATGGAGAGATCACGGTAGGGATATTCGGTGCGGAG
>PLKR01000227.1:7355-7755 GCA_003140655.1 Acidobacteriaceae bacterium
GCCATGTTCTTCTCCAACCAACGCTGAATGCTCGCGTTCAAATCGTCCATGTGCTCCAGCACGATCGCGCCCTTGGTCTCGTTGTCAAAGGTAAGAACGGTGTTGCCGCGGAAAGCTTGCATAGAGGCGCAAAGTTCGCGGCACGTCTCTCGCGGCATCAGGTCGCGATGGAAAGTTTCTCCGGCCAGCGACCGCGTTACCGCACCATTCGAACTGATCAGCCAAAGATCAAACCCTAACTGCTGGGCGATGGGCAAGGCGAAGGTGTGGCGACGGCCGGTGACCAATACGACTTCGATTCCTGCGGCATGAGCCCGCCGCAGTGCAGTCAGATCGTCATCAGAAATCTGGAATTGCGGATTTAGCAGCGTGCCGTCGATATCGGAGGCGATAAGGCGGA
>PLKR01000465.1 GCA_003140655.1 Acidobacteriaceae bacterium
GACGAGCAGACCGTGCAAGACTGCAAGGGGCGGAGGTGGATCACCGGGTACTTCCACATCTACGGGAAGGACCATGCCCACGCCACCGGCAGACATGAAGCTCTTTCCGAAAACACCTCCTGTGATGGCGCAGCTTCCAACAGCCAGAACACGCTTCGGATCCGGCATCGCTTCATAGGTCTTCATCAGCGGCCCCCGCATGTTCTCACTCACTGGCCCGACTACGAGCAAGACATCAGCGGTCCGCGGAGTAGCCGTCAAAAAGATGCCCAGTCGGTGCATGTTGTACAGCGGATTGTTCAATTGCTTAACCTCATGCAGGCAGGCTCCGCAATCTCCTGCGTCCACGACCATGACGTGGAGCGACTGACTAAAGGCCGTCTCCAACCGGTCGTAGTCCTTTCTTAGGGCAGGTGTCTGCGCCCATTCATAACTCGCGTCCCAGCTGAGCAGATTCGAACTGCCAAAGTGGCAGCGCTGGCACCACACACAAGTCCTGAGATCTACGGTCGCAATATTCTCGCTGGCCGTGATCGCACGTACGGGACAGTTTGACGCAGCTTGGGATGCTTGCTCTTCGGAAGCAAAGGTTGTTGGTAAGGGCCGTCCCGGTGAAACGCCCGCGGCTGTTTCGGGCGCTTCAGGATACCGCGTCGTCTGAATGCCTCTTCGTATTCCGTACCAGAACCACGAGCTCATCGATTCTGCTCCTAACGATCACACTCCGTCGCAGACAAACCAAAGGTCGCCAAAATGATGGGGAAATCCTGAAACGCAAAGTCCTCCACCGCCACGTGAAGGCCCAGCCAATTTCGGAAAGACGGAGACAAGATCCGGTAGCGCTCCACCCTGTGTTCGCGGTCCAGTCTTATCCAATGCACCGCGGCGCCGATTGGTGCCTCAACCCATCCCGATGCCATGCCTGCATCAGCCTGCGCGACTGGCGCGCGAGTCTCGCCGGGTTCCAACGACTCGACTACTTGGCGAATCAGGCCGGCGGATTGTTGAGCCTCGGAGAAGAGCACGCGTAATCGGGCAAGTCCATCGCCTTCTGTTTCGCAAGGCACCTCGAAACGGTAGCGTTCGTAACCGGAATAGGGACAAGCGCGGCGCAAGTCATGAGCGAGACCGGATGCGCGCCCCAGAGGGCCGACTAGATCCAGGTCGCGAGCGCTGTCCGGGCTGATTATGCCGACATCTTCGAGGCGGTCGAGGAAACTGCTGCTGTATCGGAGGCGCTCCTCCAGTTTCCGCAGTTGGCTCGAAGCGTTGTCGACGGCCCCTAAGAGTGTGCGGCAGTTCTGCGCATCGAAATCGCGTCGCAGTCCTCCAGGGGTGTTCAATCCGAACAGATACCGATGCCCGGCAAATGCGCACGAGGCGCGCAAGAGGTGTTCCTCGACGATGCCGGCGTGAGCCTCGGAGACATTGAGGGCTGTAGACTGGCAAATGGCAGCGATCGCTCCCGCGTGATGCCGCAGGCGCTCTAGCTCAGCCAGTGCCACTCGCAAGCCACGGGCGCGTTCCGGAACCTGCTGCTGGAAGATCTTCTCCACTGCTTGGCAGTAGGCGAGCGAATGGGCGAACGCGGACTTTGCCGAGAAGCGTTCGGATAGCAACAACGCATCGAGAACCGATTTTCCCTCCGCGATCTTCTCGACAGCCCGGTAGTTATAAAACAGCCGCGGTACAGCCCGGATCACGTCTTCGCCTACGGTCTCCAGCAGGAAATGAACGGACTCTCCGATGCCTCCCTCGTAGACGGGTCCGACTGGCATGGCGAAAGCACCGGGATCCTGAACCACCAGCACCGGATGCCAGTCTTCTTTGGGCCGCTTCTTGAGATGAGTCTGTCCGGCATCGAATGCCTTGCGCATGGGAGCCAGTCCTTCTTGCCAGACTTGATCATGGAGGATGAAGTCTCCTAGCCGGGGATGCTCTTCAAACTCCAGGCCGAACAGATCCTCGGCCTCACGCTCGTACCAGTCGGCAGCGTGAATCTGCGCGCTGATACTCGGTACGGTTTTCGTCGCCAGTGGTAGACGCAGAATGAAATGAATCCAGCTCTCGCCGTGAATCAGGAAAACGTAACGCAGTATCCATTCTTCGCGCTCCTCGACAATCAGCCCTCCGAAAGAACAACCGGCGTCCCCAAACAGAAATTGCGCTAACGAGGGCAACGCTTCGGGCTGAGTCAGAATGAATGCAAGGTCAAATCGGCTCTCTTCATTCGCCGAAGGTGAGACCGCCGAGGAAAAATGTTTCTCGATTGCAGCCGCCAGGCTCTTGGCGTCATAGCTTTGCGGGTTGATGTTCTCGGCGTTCGCGGTCGAGGAGTCAGCGAGTCTCATTCATCGGCCCCCTAATTGTTGTGCCGCGAGTTGCAGCAAATTGTGAATCGGCGCAGGAACGTACACCCCCAGCAACACCACTGGCACAGCAGCAGCCCACACCGTGAAGCGGCAGCTTGCGGGCAGTACTCCAGTCGAAACGTGCGCCGCGGGTTTGCCCATCACCATACGGTTGACGTGCGACAGAATGGCCACGAAGGCGATGACGATCAGAACACCGAGCACGGCAACCACAACTTTGTGCCCAGCTTGAACTCCGGCGGAGAGGATGGAAAGCTCGCTCAAGAAAATCGGAAATGGAGGAGCGCCAGCGATGGCCAGTGAAGAGAGCAACAAGGCCCCGCCGGAGAAAGGCGAGACTCGGAAGAGGCCACGCACTGATGCGATCTCGCGGGTGCTCAGGATCAGCAGCATGGCTCCAGCGACATAGAAGCAAAGCGACTTGGTGATGGCATGATTGAGGATTTGAGAGACCGCTCCAAAGTCCGCCGCTTGGGTCGCCATGCCCGCCGCAGTCAGGATGATGCCCATATGTTCGACGGTCGAGAAGGCGAACATACGCTTGTAATCGCGGACCTGGATCAAAAGAAACGCTGCGATTCCGACGGAGACTAGACCCAGTACGATCATCCAGTTGCCCACACGTGCCGCTGGAGAAGCCAACACAACGGACAGGAACCGCAGAACTACGTAGAGCGGGACCGTTGTCTTCACACCGGAAAGAACGGCGCAGACCGGAGTGGGAGCTTGGCTATGAGCGTCCGGCAACCAGGTGTGCATCGGCGCAAGTCCTGATTTGGCCCCAAACCCCACGAAGACAAGCAAAAAGGAAAGTTTCAGAAGACTGGGGTCCATGGAAGCCGCTGCCATGCGCAGGCCTTCCCAAGTCTCCCACGCTCCGCCGGTGGTGGATCGGTACGTCCAAAACAGTAGAAAAAATCCTAGCAATGCGATGGGCGCGCCCATAATCGTGAGAACCGCGAACTTCCAGGCCGCTTCCAATGCATTCGAGGTGTTATCGAAGCCAACCAACAGGACGCTGAAGAGTGTAATGAGTTCAACTGCGACCCACACAAGATTCGGTTCTGCCAGCGACGGAACAGCCAGCAACGCGAAGGCCAGCAAGTTATAGTTTCCGTAAAACCACCATAAGCGCCCCGCTTCGTGGCCATGCTGCATGTAACCATGAGCGAAGACTGATGCCAGCGCAAGAACGAAGCTCACCAGTACCAACATGAGAGCACTCAGGCCATCTGCTTCAAACCAGCCCGGAAGCGCAACGACCCGCGAGTGCTCGATCACTTGAGCGGAAACATACACTGCAAGGGCAAGGCAGGCCGACGTAGACACAATCGTGATGGCCGAAGCATAGAGGCGGAGAGGCCGTATAGAACTGAGGAGCGCCGCCAGGAGAGGAAGCGCGAGGATTGCGATCAGCGTCATGCAGTCGCTTCCTCTTTGAGTTCGTCCAACCCCGCAGCCTCAGTAGTCCCGACGGTTTCTCGAATGTTGCGGGTGAGCAATCCGACTACGACTGCGATAAGAACGACATCCATAGCTACAGCAAGTTCGGCAATGATCGGAAGCTCAGGCGCAATGGCGACGCCCGCGAAAAAAGCTCCATTTTCCATCGCCAGAATTCCGATGAGTTGCGGAATCGCCTCCCGGCGCGCCACCAGCGAATACGCGCCAATGAGAATACCCGCCAGGCCGATCGGCAGGTTCACGCGGATCACTGGATCATGCGTCGTGGCCACAATCGGGCCCATGAGAAACTCAGCAACTATTGTGAGCACGAGTGCCAGCAACAGCGAGGTTGGGATGTTGACCGCCTGGGCGATTTCCCGCCTCTCATAAAATTCGGCGGGCAGAAGACGCCGCAGGACCCAGGGGATCGCCAGCACCTTGGCAACAATCGTAATCGCTCCAAGTGCCCAGAGATGCACTGACGCGCGGCTGTACGCCAGCAAAAAGGAAGAAGCGGCCAGGAGCACAGACTGCGCCACAAAGAACCGCAGAACTCCCTGAACCTGCCGGGTTGCCACCATGGCGAACGCAGAAATGAGGATCAACCCTGCGCTTAGCGTGTTTAGGGCGTCCGGTATGGACGTCGACATCTGTTAGCCTCCCGGAAAAATACTTGTCACCATGGCTGCGACCGAAATGATGAATGCCGCTCCTAGAAATTCGCTGATCCGGAACAGCCGCAGCTTGGCGAGAGATGTTTCAATCACTACCAACACCAGCGAGAACAAGAGAATCTTGAAAAGGATTTGTGGAACTGCTGTAAGAACATTAGTAACGGCGTGGCCGTGAGCCAGGCCCCACGGAGCAACCAGTACGTTCAGGAAGATGCACGTCAGCACGAGGAATTTCATCTCACCGCCCCATTTCATCAGTGCCGCGCCCCGGCCCGAAAACTCCAAACCTTTCGACTCATCGATCATTGCCAGTTCGAAGTGGCCCGAGGGATTGTCCACGGGAATTCGTCCTCCCTCGGCCAAAATCAGCATAAGAAAAGCAATCAGCAACAGTACATGCGCCGGGGAGAAAAAGGCGGCAGCGTTCGCCACCCATTTTTGTTGCACGATGTAAGGAATCGTCGATTGCGAGACGAATGAAACTGTGAAGAACACGATCATGAATACCGGCTCGGCTAAGAAACCGACCATGCGCGTCCGGCTGGCTCCCATCGGTCCGTAAGGATTTCCTGTGTCCACCGCGGCAAGCGCGGCGAAAAATCCAGCGAGCCCCAGGAAGAAACCTCCGGCTAGCATGTCCCCCATAAACGCGAATACCAGCGGGTAGTCCGTCAGCACCGGAATCAGAATGGTGACAAAGATCGGCATCACGAACACCAAATAGGGAGTGACGCGAAAGATCCACGTCGTCTGATCCGATACGATTTGGTCTTTGTGAAAGAGCTTCCAAATATCCCGGTAGGGTTGCACGACAGAAGGGCCGCGCTTGCTTTGTACCATTTCCTTCAGGCGTACAAGGACGCCCGCATACAAAGGCGCGAAAAGCAGTACGAAGAGGACCTGAAGTAAGTTATACCCGATGGCCTCGATCATGAGCATGGCCCCTGGCAATCTTCAGAGGCTGAAATAGATGTCGCTGGGAGACGCATTCTCGCGGCCACCCAATCGGGTAGGGGCTGGTTTGCAGTGAATGCTTGAATCCCTCGGACTTGGTGAGAAACTCCTCCCATCGTAGGTTCCTTACGAACCGAACTGCGGTCCAGGATTTGAGAGGAGTCATCAGCCGCCAGGAGCGCGGCAGTTTACCCTGGTAACACCAGGGCGGCAAACTCCATTGCCGCCATCATTCAAACACAAATGAATCGAAGACGGCAAGTGTCGTGCTTGAAACGTTCCATTCGTCGGGCTGAAAAGTTTGTCATTCTTGAGATCGCTACCGGTGGTGCACCGGGCATGCTGCGGCTATAAACGCCCCTGAGTTTGCAATGTGGAAAATTTACTGAGCTGGCATGGATCAATCCCGTTGACTTAGCTCGCCGTCTTTGCTGTACTAAACTGTTACCAACGGTGAAGGAGTTCACCGAAACCGCTGTCCCATCTTGTTAGCCGGGCACAGCTGATGACTCCTGACAAGNNCCTTGTCGCGGAGTCATGTCCCGGCAACGATTCCGCAAGAATGAGCGATCTCATGGAGTTACGGCCCCAATCTTGACCGGCCTGATTCCAATCGCTACCTAAATTGCGGGTACGCCCCTTGAAACAGAGTAAAGACGTCGAAAAGCAGCCTGGCGCAGGACAGGGCCTGTGGTTTACGCGCAACACCTTCGCCAAAGCGTTTGCGCTGGGTGGTTGCGCGATCTGCAACGCGGTGCATGCTGCTGAGCGGAAGGGGATCTACTCCTTCCTGCATGAAGGCATGATGTTTCCTTCGGTGCGGAAAAAGTTTCTAGATGGAGGCGGGTTCTGTCTCCACCACTTCTGGATGGCCAAGGCCATCGAAGAATACGCCTGGCAAACTGGCGGTTTCGGAATCGCGATTCTTTGTGACGATCTCGCGCGATTGGCTGGTTCAGGGCTAGCCAACGCCAACGGAACCGAGCCAAATCCGCGAGCCTCGCTACTCGGACGCCGTGAGAAGCCCCTATTTGTGCCGGGACACGACTGCATGTTCTGCCGAGACAACCAAGAAAAGGNNNNAGGAGTTTCACCAGCCTTTGGCCAAACATGGGCTTTGCGTACGGCACGGCGAACTGTCCCTCCAGACATGGAAGGACTCTCGCAAGCGGAATGAGTTGTTTTCCCAACTTGAGGCACAACTCAGGGATTTGGCGGGCGACTTGCGAGAGTTCATTCGTAAGCGTGATTACCAATATCGCGAGGAACCTCCGGGGCGCGAGCAGG
>PLKR01000487.1 GCA_003140655.1 Acidobacteriaceae bacterium
GGCACGATGAGGTTCTTGCTTAGCGTCTCTATCGCGTCATCCGGCGCGCCTGGCTTTAATTTATAGGACGCTCCCTCGGTATACAGATCCTTCCACGATCCGGAATGGTAGTTGTAATGCCTGCTGACGAAAATGCTATCCCAGTGTTTCGTGGAGCTGGTCAGAACACCCGTGGTGGAATTGCCGGCCTTGTAGAACTGGTCGAGCACGTTGAGCACTCCGGCCATGGACGTTGCCGACCACCACTCGTCGTGAGTTGCACCGTCGGGCTGGTGAACCAAATTCACGTCCTCGCCATATCCCACAAGAGTTCCGTTGGCGACGGCCTTGTCCAGGAGCTTCTGGTTGGCCGCGTCTTCCTTTGCCATGTCAGCCCACTGCGCGCGCGGAATATTCCAAAACGACACGTACGAGTACATCGGCGGTTTTTCTTTACCTTCAGACATCTGGGCGTCCGCCGGCGAGGCCCAGACCGCGGACATCGCAAGCACGCACAGCCCTGCAACAACTCTCCACACTTTCTTGTTCATGTTTTTCATCCTCCGTGATTTAGCCAGGACCCGCATTTTTGGCAAACCCCTGGGGTCCCGGTAGTGTACACCGCGGGCCCAGCGCGGGAGACCTAGAAGTCAAAGCGCAAACCGAATTCGGCTTCGCGCGGGGCGCCGACTGCGAACACGCCGCTACCGCGTCCTATTCGGTACGTGTTGGACCCTATATTGGTGCCGGCAACCGTGCCATTGATGGCCCCTCCTGCTCCGGTCAGGCCACTAGAAGACAAGCCGGCGAAAGAAGCAGAGCCCAGAGGTCCGAAGTTCGAAAAATTGAAAACGTTGAAGAACGAAACGCTGGGCGAAATGGTCAGGCGTTCGCGGAACTTAAAGGGCCAGCTCAGGATCGTGTCGACGTCTTTGTAGTAGCCGTTGCCTGCATTGTTAGCGGGCGCCAACTGGACTGGAGGGACAACCGCACCCAGACTGACCAACTGAGCCTGTGTGAACAAACCAGCGGTGACGAGAGTCTGCCCCGCTGGCGTGAGCGTACTCCCATTCCCCACTGTGTTGTTGAAGTTCGTGAGGTAGGCATTCAGACTCTTGGGCGAGACCGAGCGCATGAATGTTCCGGGATGGCCGATGCCGGAGGCAGAGTTCAGGAAGTCACCGGTCGTGCCATCCCCGGTCAGGTCGGAGCGGAAGATTTCTCCCACGGTTCCTTCCGTGGGCAAGCGCAGGTCGGAAGGCTGAGGCGAGGCAAAGCCGCCGATCAGGCTGAGGCGGGGACCGTGGTGAGCAAATTCGAAGGTCGCGCCGAATTTGAATTGGTGCGTGCGATCCTGCGCCGTCGGGCCCATGAAGGCGGTGGGACTGCGGAAATCCCATGCGTTGGACGTGAAATGTTGGTCGCTGCCGGCATCGCTGACGAAACGGGATAGAGTGTAGTTGACTTGAAGATCGAGACCGCTCACGCCGTGGAACGGATCCTTGACTCGTTGCCGCCACTCACTTTGCAGCGCGTTGTACACAGAACGGCCCATGGGATAGTTCATGAACATACTCCCCACGTTTGGATTGATACCTCCGAAGGCCGCACCGGTGTCGGCAGTCAATCCATAGTAAGCGGCGGAATATCCTCCGTAGTACACGTAGCCGGAATCCAGGCCGAAGTTGGCGAAGTCATCGATAGTGGCCGGACCTGCTGGGGTGTGCGGCGGCCCGGGATGCAGTCCCGGGCAAGCTGCAATGGCTTGATCAATGCTCGCCACGCCGCAGGCCGCTAACGTGCTTGCGATTGCGTTATTCGCGGCCGCCATCTCCAAGTATCGGGAATCGCCGGCATGGTTTACGTCTACCCCAATCTGAAAGTGCAGACCAATGTTGCGCAGGTAATCCACCGTCAAGACGCCGCCCTTGGTGAGTTCGCGTTGAATGCCGATGTTGATCTGATAGGAACGGGCAGTACGGAAGTTGGGGTAGTAGGGATAGCCAAGAGCCAAAGTGTTGCCCACAAAGTTCGGGTTCTGGCCAGCAGCGCCAACGGCCGCGGTGGCCGCAATATATTGGGCTTGTAAATCGGCCATCGCCTTGGCCGCGCCTTCTGAGTTGGCAGCGCTCGGACCCAATGGCTGAAAACATACCTGCGTTGCCAGGTCGTAGCCGTCCACGGAACTGACAGGGTTCGTCGTGCCACCGGGGCCGGGAAAAGCAAACGAAAGCGAACCTGCACTTGCGCCAGGCTCACAGTTCAGGTACGGGGTCTGGTTGAACAGGCCGGTGGCCAGCTTGTTGCTGCGATCGAAGGAAACGTTGTTGAAGATGTTGTTTTCGTAATACAGGCCGCCGCCGCCGCGAATGGCAGTTTTTCCGTTGTGCCAGGGATCCCAGGCAAAACCAATCTGTGGCGCAAAGTTCAAGTTCGGCTGGCGAACGCGATTGCCCAGCCCCGCTCCCCACTGATCCAGAAGGTTACCGGAGCAGCCGGGATAGCCTGCGGCCAGAAGGGCTGAACTGACCGCCGAGCAGGGGATGGGGGACAAGTCGGTATCGGTGCGTCCCGTGTCACGGATGTAGCGCAGTCCGTAGTTCAGGGTGAGACTGGGTCTGATCTTCCAGGAATCGCCAACATAAGCTTCAAAGCGGGTATCAAACAAACCGCCGGCGGGATAGCCGAAGGCGGACAGTTCGGTACTGAAGCCCTGTCCGTTGCCCACGTAACCGCCGGTGAATGGATAGTCGGCGATGTTGGGGTCGCAGCCGCTGAAGGGCACAGCGGGGTTGGTGTCGAGATTGCAAGAATAATACGGAGTCGTTTGCACCGTCCCGACGGGCACCTCGTTAAAGTTGACATACGAATTCAGATACGGGGCCAGTCCGTTGAACGAGGCAAGTCCGCCGGTGGAGATGCCGTTGACGGTTGCGCCAAAACGAATGATGTGCGCGCCTAGCACCCGGCTGGCATCGTATTTGATCTGCTTGTTGCTCTGAAACGTCTGCTGTGGCGCCAGATAGTTTGGCCCTGTATCGAGACTGGTGTCGTTGAAAATAAGCTCGGCAAGGGGGAATGGATTGATGGAAGACGGTTGCGAGTTGGTGTCTCCGATGATCTGGTTGTGAAACTTGAAGTATCCGAGGCGGATGCTGTGGGACCAGTTGCCTTCACTGATGTCAATGCCCAGCGCATGAGTAGGCGCGTAGTCGCGGTTGGCGTAATAGGAGAAGCCAGTGTTGTCAGAGGACGGAGAATAATTCCAGTCGTAGGCGAACTTATAGAAAATCCGGATTCGCTGCGTTGCCTGCCAGTCGAGCCGGCCGCTGGCCTGCGAACTCTTGAAGGGAGAGCTGATGCCCTGCGTCAGGAATTGAAAGGGGGCGCCCACATCGACGGCATCCTGAGTGTCCTGCTTGAGCCGTTCGGAATCAATAAAGAAAAAGAGCTTGTTCTTGATGACGGCGCCGCCGAAGCGGCCGCCGAACTGGTTGCGCTGAAACTGCGATGAAATGTCACCGGGAAGATCCGCAAAACCGGCGCGGTAGTCGCGGAACTGGTAGAAGCCCTGGCCGTGATAGTCGTTTGTGCCGGAACGCGTGGCCAGGTTGACGGAGCCCGAGCTGGTGATCTCGGTTGAGATATCGAGCGAGGAGCGGCCAATACTGAATTCCTGAATGGAGCTTAATGCGACGTTCTGGGTGGTAGTGCCGACGGTCTCGTCGCTGACGTCGAGGCCGTCCACTTCGATGCGGGGAGTGCGGCCGTAATCGCCGTTGATGGAAATGGAGTTGTAGCCGACTTTGGTGGGATCAAAGTTTTGTCCGTCTTGCATCTGGACACCGGGTTCCAACTGAGCGAGGTCGAGGAAGCTGCGTCCATTGACCGGCATGTTGTCGATCTGCTCGCCACTGAGTACACCTTGCACTACGGATTGTTCAGTGTTGACGGCGACAGCGGCGCCTTGCACTTCAACCGTGGTGGTCTCCTGGCCGACCTCCAGCTTCACATTGCCAGAGGTTGTTACGGTGATCTGGACCGGGATGGTTAGTTGCTCCGTCTTGAAGCCCTTGGCCTGCACGCGAACCTGGTAATCGCCGACGGGTAGGCCACCCGAGTTGTAGGTGCCTGCCGAGGATGTCCTGACCGTGACGACCTGCCCGGTAGCGAGAGACCTGATCGTGATGGTCGCCCCCGGCACGACTGCGTTGGTCTGATCCGTGACCGTCCCCTGAATGCTACCCTGGCTGACGGTGGTCTGGGCGAGCGAAAGAAAAGACGACGACACCAGCAAGGCTCCGAAGACGGCCTTTGAAAACAGGCAGGAGAAGCTCCCGCGTAGACGGCGAAGATCCCAGGCAGACATGAGGCACCCTTTCCGGTTTTCCAACGAGGTTCCAGAATGCCCAGGAGCTGTAAGGAGATCCTCGATTCCTGAAAGCGCCGCTTCCACCGAGGAGCATCCGCGAGCAACTTCTGGACGATGCTGGAATATTAACCCGCAATTAGACCAGACTCGCAGCGAATCGGCAACGACACTTTAACGCGGCCTGGCCATACGGTAGGGGCGCTGCCCGTCCCGATCCTTCGGGTATACTGGGGTGTTTCCTCAACAGCGTGACTCCGGCGTGACTCTGCGCGTTACTGTGTACTATCGCGCTCTAGCAGAAAGGATAACCGATGGCTTCTCCCGCAGTGGATTTTGCCCGCAATAATCAGCCGCGTTTCCTCAGCGAACTGAAAGATCTTCTTCGCATCCCCAGCGTTAGCACGCTCGAGGAACATAAGCCCGACGTACAGAAAGCCGCCCACTTCGTAGCCGATGAATTGCGCCGCATCGGCATGGAAAACGTCGAGGTTATTCCGACGAAAGGTCATCCCCTTCTCTATGCCGACTGGCTGCACGCGGCAGGCAAGCCCACCGTGCTCTGCTATGCGCACTACGACGTGCAACCGCCCGACCCTCTCGACGAATGGCAAACTCCACCGTTTGAACCCACCGAGCGCAACAACAACATCTATGCCCGGGGCGCAGTCGACGANNCAGAAAGCCAAGCTGAAAGCCGATTTCGCCCTCGTCTGCGACACCGAGCTGTTTGCGCCAAATCTCCCAACGCTCTGTGTCGGCCTGCGCGGCCTGGTCTATACGGAAATCGAGGCCGTCGGCGCCATGATCGACCTGCACTCCGGCGTGTACGGTGGCGCAGCGCCCAATCCGTTTTTCGCTCTCATCGAAATCATCAGCAAGCTGAAAGATTCGAAAGGTCACGTGCTAATCCCCGGCTTTTACAAAGGCGTGAAAGCGCCCAGCAAAGACGAACTCAAAGCCTGGAAGCGCCTGCCCTTCAATGAGGAGCACTATCGCAAGACCGAAGTCGGCTCCAAGGTCCTCACCGGCGAACCCGGCTACTCGGTTTTGTATCGCACCTGGGCCCGCCCCACGCTCGAAGTGCACGGCATGCCCGGAGGATTCATCGCCGCAGGCGCCAAGACCGTGATTCCAGCCAAAGCCACGGCCAAGGTCTCCATGCGCCTGGTGCCCAACCAGGATCCCGACGACATTGTGAAGCGGTACACCAAGTTCGTGAAGAAACTAACGCCCAAAGGCATCGAGACCAAGATCAAAGTACTCAGCAAGGGTCCGGCCTGCGTGGTTGGTACCGACAATCCCTACATCAAAGCCGCCACCGAAGCGCTGCACGATACATTCAAGAAGGAAACCGTCTTCATCCGCAGCGGCGGATCGATTCCTATCGTCAACGATATCTATCAGGCGTTGAAAATTCCCAGCGTAATGATGGGCTTCGGCCTTCCCGACGACAACCTGCATGCCCCCAACGAAAAGTTCCACATCCCCAACTTCCACAACGGGATTGAGACCATCTGTTTGTTCTTCGAGAAGCTGGGACGAAAGTAGGGAGCGGGAAGAACCATGTAGGGATTGGCGCCTCGGCTGTCCCCAAAGATCCGAATCCTGTTTTTCTGGCGTGAACAGCTCATCGGACACCATCGCTCATGAACATACTCGACCTCGTTGTCGGCAAGCCCATCCGGACCAGCGACGAACGCGCCGAGCAGATCGGTCCTACGCAGGGCATCCCGATCTTTGGTCTCGATGCGCTGAGCTCAGCTGCTTATGGCCCGGAAGCGGCCCTCAGCCTTCTGATTCCGCTTGGCCTTCTTGGCGTTCGTTATATCGTTCCCATCAGCGCGGCCATCATCACGCTGCTGGTGATCGTTTACTTCTCCTACCGCCAGACCATCGCTGCCTATCCCTCCGGCGGTGGCTCTTATACCGTAGCGCGTTTCAATCTTGGTGCACCTGCCAGCCTGCTCGCCGCAGCCGCTCTGCTTGCTGATTACATTCTCACGGCCGCAGTGGGCATTTCAGCCGGAGTCGGGGCTCTGGTCTCGGCCGTTCCGGCCCTGCTGCCGCACACCGTTTCTCTCTGCGTGGGCATCCTGATCGTCATTACCATTCTCAATCTCCGCGGCGTGCGCGAAGCGGGCACTGCTTTCGCGCTTCCTACTTACCTGTTTGTCGGCACACTTCTCATAACCATCGTCGCAGGCGTTTTCCGTGTGCTCCTCAGCGGAGGCCATCCCACGCCTGTAGTTGCCCTGCCGCCTCCGCCGCCCGTGACGGCAGCCGTCACCTACTGGCTGCTGCTCAAGGTCTTCGCCAGTGGTTGCACCGCCTTGACGGGCGTGGAGGCCGTAAGCAACGGCGTGAAGGCTTTCCGAGAGCCCACGGTGAAAAACGCCCAGCGCACTCTCACGGTGATTATTTTTCTGCTGGCTATCCTGCTGGCGGGAATCTCTTATCTCGTCAAGGTTTACGGAATTGCGGCAACCGATCCCGGCCAGCCCGGCTATCAAAGTGTTCTCTCCATGCTCACCGCCGCGGTTTTCGGTAAAGGCCTCTTTTACTATCTGACCATCGGCTCAATCCTTGTCGTTCTTTCTCTATCCGCCAACACCGCCTT
>PLKR01000243.1:0-320 GCA_003140655.1 Acidobacteriaceae bacterium
ATGCGCTATGTGGCGAGGTTGGACGGCAGTGTAGTCTTCCTGATGCGAAAGTGGAGACGCCGATAGGAAGGGAATCGCGATTATGACCTGGATTCGAACCATACCGATGTCGGAGGCCGATGAGAAGCTGCGAAAGGCGATCGAGGGGCAGCGGGGGCTGTATCCCAAGGAGTATGGAGATCCCGTTCACCCGGATGAGTCGGGAGGATCGTCGATCGTGGGGTCGCACACGCTGATTCCGGACGCGCTCTTTCACTCGTTCGCCACATTTGGCGCACTGATGTCGCCGGAGTTGCCCCTGAGCCGGCGGCAGCATGAAA
>PLKR01000243.1:348-10907 GCA_003140655.1 Acidobacteriaceae bacterium
ACCGGTGCAAGTATTGAATCGAATCCCACGCAGAGTTTCTGCGTAGAGTGACGCTGGATGCGAAGCTGGTAGAGGCGCTGGAGAAGGACTACACGACGGCGCCCATCACGCCGCAGGAGCGGGTGATGGTGGATTATGTGGTCAAGNNGGGATATTGCAGATTACGCTGATTGCGTCGTGGTTTAACTACATCAACCGGGTGGCGGATGCGTTGGGGGTGGGGAGGGAGTGAGATCCTTAGGAGTCATCGGTCATCTTTACATCCGAGAAGACCTCTAACTTACGTACGCGAGGGCTTCTAGAAATCTACCCGGTGGATGTGCGATTGTTCCCTTTCTGCTACTAAACTTGCCTGAGAGGCAAGGGTTCGGATTATTTTCTTTGCCGCCTCTATTCTGCATCCATGGCTGAATCTCTAGCAGAGTTTTTTCTGGCGAACTTTAAGGCGCATCGCGATGAGCGCGCTTACGGGCAGCGGCGCGGATACCGCATGGAGTGGTTCACTTACAGGCAGGTCTTGGAGATGGCGCTGCGGTTTTGCCAGGAGCTGGAGGCGCGTGAGATCGGCAAGGGCGACCGAGTGATGCTGTGGGGGAAGAATTGCGCGGAGTGGGTTGCGGTTTTCTTTGGATGCGCGATGCGCGGGGCGATTGTCGTTCCCATGGACAATGGGACGTCCGCGGAGTTTGCGGCGCGAGTTTCACGGCAGGTCGAGGCAAAACTTTGGGTCTGTTCCCGGAGGCACATTCCAGCGCACGGGAGTGAGGCAGGCGACGTTTCTGCGTTAGTTCTTGAGGATTTAGCGAAGGCGGCCGGTCAGCCTTCTGCAACGGTAACTCCTAACGTGGTGATCGGTCGCGAAGATGTGCTGCAGATTGTGTTTACTTCTGGGACTACCGCTGAACCCAAGGGTGTGGTGATTACGCATGGGAATGTGCTGGCTAACATTGCTCCGCTGGAGCACGAGATGCAGCGGTATCTGAAGTATGAGCGGTGGGTGCATCCGGTGCGGTTTTTGAATTTGCTGCCGCTGAGCCATGTATTTGGGCAATTCCTGGGGATGTTTTTGCCTCCGCTGCTGGGCGGGACCGTGATCTTTCAGGAAGAGGTGAAGCCTTCGGAGATTGTGAATACGATCCGGCGGGAGCGCGTGTCGGTGTTGGTGAGTGTGCCGAGAGTTTTGCAGTCGCTGAAACAAAGGATTGAACGCGATCTGGAGGATCGTGGCAAGATCGAGGACTTTCTGCGGCGGTTCCGCGCTTCGGAGGGAAAGTACTTTCTGCGGCGGTGGTGGATTTTTCGCGGGATTCACCGGCAATTTGGCTGGAGGTTCTGGGCATTCATTTGCGGAGGCGCGGCGCTGGATGCGGAGACTGAAGAATTCTGGGGACGGCTGGGATACGCCGCTATCCAAGGTTATGGGCTGACGGAGACTACTTCGCTGATCAGCGTGAATCATCCGTTCAAGTTGGGGAAAGGATCGATTGGGAAGGTGCTGCCGGGGCGGGATGTGAAGCTGGCGGATGATGGCGAGATTTTGATTCGCGGGGGCGGCGTGGCGGCAGGGTATTGGGATGGAGGGCAACGTCAGGGAGTTGTGGGTGGGGTGACGGATGGGGTTGCGGATAAAGACGGGTGGTACCGCACCGGAGATATGGGCACGCTGGATGAGGCCGGGAATCTTTATTTCAAGGGGCGCAAGAAAGAAGTGATCGTGACGCCGGGCGGCCTGAATATTTATCCGGAGGATTTGGAAGCCGCGTTGCGGCGGCAGCCGGAAGTGAAAGATTGTGTGGTGGTGGGGATTGAGCGGGGAGGAAATGCGGAACCGTGTGCGGTGGTGATTGTGCGCGACGATGCCCCGGTTGCGGGGGTGGTGGAGCGGGCGAACCAGGCGCTGGCGGAATTTCAGCGCATGCGGATGTGGGTGGAGTGGCTGGGGGAAGACTTTCCGCGCACGAATACGCAGAAGCCGCGGCGGAATTTGATCGGTGAATTCGCGGCGAGACAGATTCTGCAAGCTGGGGAGAAGGAGGTTGCGAGTGCGGATCACAGTCCCGTGATCGAGTTGATTGGGCGGATCACGGGGCGAAGCGTCACTGGGCTGAATGCTGACGCGGCACTCAATTCTGAGTTGGGTTTGAGTTCGCTCGATCGCGTGGAATTGATCAGCGCGCTGGAGGATCGTTATCAGGTGGATCTGAGCGAGACTCGCTTCAGCGCGGCGCGCACGGTGGGCGATGTGGAGAGGATGCTGAGCGGCGAGGTGCGGCCGCGCGCGGAGTATCACTATCCGCAGTGGGTATTGCGGTGGCCGGTGACTTGGGTGCGATGGCTGGCGCATTACGTTTTGATGAGGCCGGCCATGATTCTGCTGGGCTGGCCGCGGATCGAAGGACGGGAGAATTTGCGAGGCTGCAGCGGACCGCTTCTGGTGGTCTGCAATCATGTTGCCGACGTGGACGTGGGGTTCGTGCAGACGGCCTTACCGGCGCGGCTCCGACACCGAATCGCCACTGCGGCCGGGGGAGAAGCGTTGGAAGCCCTGCGCACACCCGAGGCGAGAAGAGGATTCTTGGCCGGAATCTACGACCGCATGCAGTGGATGCTGGGAGTTTCTCTGCTGAACCTTTTTCCGCTGCCGCGCGAGGCTGGGTTCCGGCAGAGTTTTGCCTACGCGGGTGCGGCCGTGGATCGTGGATACAGTGTGCTGGTGTTTCCAGAAGGACGACATACNNGGGGAGATTCGGGTGCGTATCGGCCGGCCGGTGAACTTTGCGGCTGGCGGCGACCCCGGTCAAATCGCGCGGGAGCTTCAGCGCGCCGTGGAGGCCTTGTAGAACGCGGCAAGATCGCCTGCACGATTGGGGAGGGCCCACCTCTACTCTTCATCCAGGCCAGAATCTTCCTGGTGCGGGTCCGATTCGATATGCACTTCCGGCAAGTTCGCAGCCCGGAGTTCGCGATTGAGCGCGGGAAGATCGGAAGTCGTAAGCGCATCCCAACGCTTCATTACGTCCAAGGCGTCGTGTTCGGCGGTGGCGACGCCTTCAGACTGCGTTGCGGTTGGTTCGGCATCGGCCTGCCAGACCTGGCCATATAAGACGCTGACTTGCCTGTTCACCCGCGCGAGAGTGATTTCGTCGGCTGGAGGTGCAGCGAAACCGGCTGGCGCCCCAAGAACTGCTGCGAGTTTAGTCTGGAAAGCCTGGATGGAATCGCGTGCCGTGCCCGTGGCTTGCTGGGTCAGCTTTTGCAGCGGCTCGCGAATCAATCCAGCTTGCATTACCGCCTTGGAGGTCTGGCTCACGAGCGATGTGAGGCGCACTTCAAGTTGGAATTTCTTCTCGAGGCTGGCTGCCGAGATCGGCACGCGGGGGTCCATCTTCACCGTGAAGGGCGCTGTATAACTCTTTCCGTTAGCGGTGAGCCGTGCGGTATAGGTGCCGGGCAAAGCGGTGGGACCGAGGGGGTAACGGGGTGTATCTCCGGGAATTGCTGAGATGGGATATTCGTGGCGGGAGGAATCGGGCGCGGGATAATGCAGATCCCAAACCCAGCGGTGCATGCCGGCATCGGATGGCAGAGCGTGGAATGGGCGCAGCCAATAGAGGGGGATGAGTTGTTTCTTGAGATCTGCTTCGGTGACGTCGGGCTTATCGTCGCTGGAAAATCTGCGAACGAGTTGGCCGCGAGCGTCGAGGATCTCGAGAGTGATGGGAGCAGAAGCGGCGTGCGCCAGATAGTAATCAATGACCGCACCATCGGGTGGATTGGCGGCAGCGGGCTCGTCGGGCGGAAGCGGCGTGTCGGTGTAGGTATCGCGCTGCATGCGGTAGGTGGGGGCTGGAGTGAAAAGATGAGCGTCGGCGGCGGAGAACGAACCGGTTGCTTCGCGCAGCGGAGTGATGTCATCCAGAATCCAGAACGAGCGCCCGTGCGTGCCGACGATGAGGTCGTCGTCGTGAATCCAGAGATCGCGCATGGAGGTGTGCGGCAGATTCAGTTGCAGCGATTGCCAGTGGTCTCCGTCATCGAAGGAGACCCAGACTGAACTCTCCGTGCCGGCAAACAAGAGCCCTTTACGCAATGGGTCTTCGCGGACCGTGTCCACGGGACCGAAGTCGGGAAGTCCGGTCGTGATCAACGTCCAGGTCTTACCGCCATCGTGGGTGCGGTAAATGTATGGCTGCTCGTCGTTGATGCGGAATCGGCTCACGGAGACGTAGGCGGAGTCGTCATCGAAGTGCGAGGCACTGATCTGCGTGACCTTGCTCCAGGGCGTCAGTTCTCTTGGAGTGATGTCGTTCCACTTCTTGCCGCCGTCGCGAGTTTGCCAAATCAGGCCGTCGTCGGTGCCGGCCCAGAGTGTGTTGATGTTCTTGAACGAAGGCGCAAGCGCGTAGATCACTCCGCGCTGTTTGTCGGCCCCTTTGGGAATGAGACTACCCACGCTGGCTGGAACTCCGGGATTCTGACGAGTGAGATCGCCGCTGATGGTTTGCCAGGAATTTCCGCCGTCGGTGGTTTTGAAGAGCACGTTGCTGGCGAAATAGAGGGTGTGCGGATCGAGGGGTGAGAACATCGTGGGCTCGGAGCGGTCGGTGCGGTACTTGGCGCTACGAAGCGGGATGGGAGTGATGTTCTGCACCTGGCCGGTGGACCAGTGAAACTTCGAGACCTCGCTTCTGCCGCCACCGTAGATGACGTCAGGGTCGAGTGGATCCGGTGCCACATAGCCATACTCGATCGCACCGATGGGGTGCCATTCGCGGAAGGTGATGGCGCCATCGTTGCCGCGGCTGGAGATGCAGACCGAGCCGCTTTCCTGCTGGCCTCCGCAAACGCGATAGGGAAAAGTGGGGGTGACCGCGACGTGATAAATCTGCGCGGTGGGCTGGTTGTACCAGGAACTCCAGGTCGCCCCGCCATTGACGGTCACGAGCGCGCCCTGGTCGCTGACGAGAAGAATGATGTTTGGATCGTTGGGATTGATCCAGAGATTCTGGTAATCGTCGCCGCCCGGAGCGCCGCGGAATCCGGACCATGTCTTCCCGCCATCTGTAGATCGCATGGTTACTGTGCTGGCGCTATAGACGACGTCTTCATTCTTGGAATCGACTCGAGGAATAGGAAGGTCTCCGCCACCTATTCGGCCGGAAGGGCGCGGATCGTCGGTTACTTTGGCCCAACTTTCGCCAGCGTCGTCGGAGCGGTAGACGGCAAGCACACCAGAGGCCGTGCCAAGCGTGGCGTAAAGACGCCGTGGATTGCTGGGAGCGATGGCAACGTAGATTTGCGAGAGATCCTTCGGCAGGCCGTTAGTCAAAGGACGCCAGGTGCCGCCGCCGTCAGCGGACTTGAACAGGCCGCCGCCGGTTCCGTTGACTTCGTTGTTGTCCTCCCAGGGGCCTTCACGTGCTTCCCACATGGATGCGTAAATCACTTGGGGATTGGAGGGGTCGATCTCTACGTCGGAGGCGCCGGTATTCTCATCCTTATATAGAATCTTCTGCCAGGTCCGGCCGCCGTTGAAGGACTGGAAAAGGCCACGCTGTTCATTCGGACCGTAAGGATGGCCGAGCACGGCTGCGAAGACTCGATTGGGATCTCGAGGATCGATGGCCAGTGCGGGGATCTGCTGACTATCGTTTAGACCGAGGTGAGCCCAGGTCTTTCCGGCGTCAGTCGATTTGTAGATTCCGTTGCCCACCGAGAGATCGGGACGATGCAGGCCTTCGCCGCTGGCGACATAAATGATATTGGGATCCGAAGGAGCTACAGCGATGGCGCCAAGCGACTGCGTGGACTCGTGGTCAAAAATGGGGTTCCAAGTGCGGCCATAGTCGTCCGACTTCCATACTCCGCCGTTGACCTGACCCATGTAGAAAACATTTGGCTGGCTCGGAACGCCGGCGGCGGCACGAGTGCGGCCGCCGCGAAACGGGCCGATCATGCGCCAACGCAGATCCTGATATGTATTCTCGGGAACTTGCTGCGCGGTGCTCACGATGGACAGGAAAAGCGAAACGCAGACGAACAGACGAAAAACTCCCTGGGATCTGGTCAATGGGCCCCCTCAGACTCTGAACCGCAAACTACACAGAATAAACTAAAACTGCAGTGATGGCGGACGGTGGGTCGCGCGGCTTACGAGTTCTAACCAACCTCAGCCAAGGTTTGCTCTAAGCCGGCCGCCTTCGGGGCCGGCGTTGCTCCTGACTGACTGGCGACCCAGGCGCCGACGCGGTTGGCGTTTTCATTGATTTGCGCCAGCGATGTCCCCCGTAAGTATCCGTGCACGATGCCCGCGGTGAAAGCGTCGCCAGCGCCCACGGTATCGGCTACCTTCACCCTGAAGCCGGGATGTTCACTGCATTCGCCGGCGGATATCAGGAGGCTGCCGCCATTACCGCGGGTGACGCAAACCAGCTTCAGATCATGCAAAGAAAGCAAACGTCGCGCCGAGTCTTCCTCGCGGTGATGCTCCAATTCGAACAATCGCATGATCCTGGGGAGTTCTTCATGGTTGAGTTTGACGATGGTTGCGAGCTTCATCGATTCCGCGAGGACTTGCGCGGTATAGAAGCTCTGCCGGAGGTTGACGTCGAAGACCCGCACCGCGTTTCGCCCGGAAGCCAGCACAAATTTGCGAACAGTAGCACGACTGTGCTCCGAGCGTTGCGCCAGCGATCCAAAGCACACGGCATCGGCCCGATGTGCCAGCGTCTGCCATTGCGGCGTCCAATCGAGAAAGTCCCACGCGACTGACCCGGAAATTTCGAAGCGCGGCTGACCGGCACCGTCCACTTCGACCTGTACGGTTCCGGTAGGATGGTCCGTGTCTTTCTGAATGAATTCGGTGGGGAGAGCGAGTTCACCGAGGCGCCGAATGGCTGCTGCACCTAGAGCATCCTGGCCTAGCCTGCTGGCTGGAATTCCGTTATCCCCAAGCAGGGAGGTAATGTAGGCGAAGTTGGCCGGTGCTCCGCCCAGTTGTTTCCCGGTGGGCAACAAATCCCAAAGCAATTCACCCAGACCGACGACGATGTGTCGCTTGCTCAGCATCGAACTTTCCCCGAAGCGGCGGACAGTTGCAGGAACCAGCTAACTGGCGGAGAATCGGGGGGCGGAAATCCAGATTGCGACAGTCCAGGTCGAGGCATAGGGCAGGTATCGCCACAAAATCGGCCAAGGTCAACGGTCACAATTGCCATGATCCAATCTATTCATACCAAGAGCTGGATAAAGCTGCTCACGCTGCTTCTGGCACTGGCTTCACAGGATAGCGCAAGTTGGCCGTTCGGGGCATGGCACCGTGCTTCCGAGATTCCCGTGATCTCACCGCAGGGAGAAGGATGGGAATCGGCGGGCACCTTTAACCCTGCTGTTATTCTTCGCGACGGAAAAATCGCCATGCTCTACCGGGCCCAGGACAAAGGCGGCACCTCGCGCCTGGGGTATGCCGAGAGTGCGGACGGGATCCACTTTACGCGACGGAAGGAGCCCGTTCTTTCGCCCGAAGAGGACTACGAAAGAGATGGAGGCGTGGAAGACCCGCGGCTGGTGCAGTTCGGCGATACATACTATCTGACCTATACGGGCTACAACAAGAAAGACGCACAACTGTGTCTCGCGACTTCGAAAGATCTCATTCACTGGGAGCGAAGAGGAGTGATTCTTCCTGCTTATAAGGGACGCTGGAACGTTCGCTGGACGAAGTCGGGGGCGATTGTGCCAGAAAAGATTCACGGCAAATACTGGATGTACTTTCTTGGAACAACCGCGGACAACAACGACCAGATGGGGCTGGCTTCTTCGACGGATCTCTTGCATTGGACGGACGAGACCGATGCTCCAGTGTTACCCGTGCGGGCGGGAATGTTTGATTCTCGCGTGGCCGAACCGGGGCCTGCGCCGATCCTCACGCCGAAGGGGATTGTTCTCATCTATAACGGCGCCGACAACAAACTCGTTTACCGCACTGGTCTGGCGATGTTCGACCGCAACGACCCGCGCGTAATCATCTCGCGAACGGATGCTCCCATATTTGGTCCGGAGAAAGAATGGGAGAAAGTGGGCCAGGTCCCGAATGTGGTGTTCGTGGAAGGCATGGTGCAGCAAGGGGAGCGGTACTTGTTTTACTACGGAGGTGCAGACACTTACGTTGGCGTGGCGGAAGCGCCCGCGATTCGCCCCTCTCATTAATGTTTCACGGACTTCGGGTTTGCCGGGAACTGCATGGTGCGAATAATCCCCTCGCCTTCTTTCACAAAGATCTGTTGGTTCGCCTTTATATCCTTTAGCGTGTCGACTTGGCCGCTGGGCCATCGGATTTCCAGGGCATCGACCTTGTCGGCTTTTCCCAAGCCGAAGTGGATGCGCAAGTCGTTCTGCGAAATGTAGCTACCTCCGCTGCGCACTTCATCGATCTGCTGGTGAGGCTTCGCTTCTCCCGTGGGATGGGTCACGCAGGTGAGGCGCGCGCCAATGCCGCTTCGGTTGGACTTGGTGCCAATAGTGCGAACCTTGATCCAATTGTTGCCCAGGCTGGAACTGGAGTGTAAGAGTTGAGGGAAGTCGTTGACGGTATTGACGACCACGTCGATGTTGCCGTCATTGTCGAAGTCGCCGAAGGCACAGCCGCGGCATGGAGCTGGGTCTGAGATGCCCGCCCCCGCCTGAAGAGAAACATCGGCGAAATGGCCATTGCGCAAGTTGCGGTAGAGCAGTTTGCGTTGAGCATAGCCGGCTTCTGTTTTCAGTTGCTCGACTTCGGGATAGACGTGGCCGTTGCAGATCAGGATGTCGGGCCAGCCGTCGTTGTCGAAGTCGAAGAAGCCGCAACCCCAGCCCAGAAATTGGGTGTGCGCTCCCAGGCCCGCGGTGAAAGTGGCGTCCTCGAAAGCGCCACCCCCAAGGTTGTGGTAGAGCGAAGGAGTATCGCCGGCGAAGTTGGTCTTGACGAGGTCGAGGTTACCATCGAGNNCTGAGGGCGCAGCCGGCTTCGATTGCGACGTCTTCGAAAGTTCCGTTCTTTTTGTTGTGATAGAGCGCACTGGCAGTGGAATCGTTGGCGACATAGATGTCGGGCCAGCCATCATTGTCGAAGTCGGCAGTGAGGACGCCNNAAAGTGCCGTCGCCGTTGTTGTGGTAGAGGATGTTCTTGCCGCCCTGGAGCCCCGGTGGGCCGCAGGCGACCATCACACCCTTGTAGAGACAGGGGCCGGATTCGGGGACAGGCGCTGTGGCCAAATCCATGTCGATGTAGTTGGCAACGAAAAGGTCGAGGCGGCCGTCNNTGGCTGACATCGGTGAAGGTTCCGTCTCCGTTGTTGTGATAGAGGATGTTCTTCCCGAAGCAGGTGACGAAGAGATCGTCCCAGCCGTCGTTGTCATAGTCGCCGACGCAAACACCCTGTCCCCAGCCGGAGTGGGCGAGCCCGGACTTTGCCGTCACGTCGGTGAAAGTGCCGTCGCGATTGTTACGGAAAAGATGCGACGTGGGTTCGTTGCCGGCGGGAAAGCCCTCAAGACGCCAGCCGTTCACGATAAGAATGTCGAGCCAGCCATCGTTATCGTAATCGTAGAACGCAATGCCACAGCCAGTGGTTTCGAGCAGATACTTGTTCTTGTGTTCTCCACCGAAGATAGTTTTGACATTCAAGCCAGATGCGCGCGCGACGTTAAGGAAGCTGACGCCGAGATCGGATGGGGGCGNNCATGCCCAGGATGCTTTCCAGGGACAGGACCAGCGCGGACCGGCTGAGAGACTCCAAGAATAAGCGGCGTGAAGGAAACAATAGATCGCTACCTGGCCGGTTCGGCTCGTACTAGAATTCGCCCCTACTTCTTATATGCAGTGAAGCCTAAGTTTGCAAGCCCCGACAGTCGGCGGGACGCCGGCGCTACTCCAGGACTTGCTCCCAGGACTTGGCGCGGGAGATTGCTTCATTCCAGCGCTGTCGCATAGCATCCACATGAGAGCGCGGCAGTCGCGGTTCAAACCGGCGTTCCTCCCGCGGCAAGTCAGAAATCGCCTGCACTTCCTTCCAGAAGCCGGCGCCCAGACCGGCCAGAAACGCGGCGCCGAGCGCGGTTGTCTCTGTCATCGAAGGGCGCACCACGGGCACGCCGAGAATGTCCGCCTGAAATTGCATGAGACTGTCATTGGCGGATGCGCCGCCATCCACGCGCAACTCCGGGAGATGAGTGTTGGTGTCGGTTTCGACAGCGTCCATAAGATCGGCGACTTGGTACGCGATACTTTCCAGGGCTGCGCGCGCGATATGACCAGCGTTGCTGCCCCGCGTCAGGCCGAAGATTGCGCCGCGGGCGTAAGAATCCCAGTGCGGAGCACCAAGGCCCACGAAGGCAGGGACGAAGTACACCCCACCATTGTCGGGGACAGAGTTCGCCAGGGCTTCCACTTCCGATGAGCTGCGAATGATCCCCAAGCCGTCGCGCAACCACTGGACCACAGCTCCGCCTACGAACACGCTGCCTTCGAGTGCGTAATTCGTGTCGTCACCGATTCTCCAGGCCACAGTTGTGAGCA
>PLKR01000178.1:0-2352 GCA_003140655.1 Acidobacteriaceae bacterium
GCGCCTGTCGCAAGTCTCCATTGGCCTCCAGCGCTTTCGCTTCCGCGGACAGTCGCTCCAGTTCCTCGGAGTGTACGAGCGCATGGCAGTGGTCGCACACCCGCGCTCCAGGCGCAAGTTCGCGCGAGCAGCGCTTGCACTTGCGAATCAGATCTGGGTCGGTTGTAGACACGGCTGGACTTAGTGATTCGAAGCGCACGCTTGTTCCCCATGCGCTTTTCTCTCAAAGTAGAAGGCTAAGCCAAGCGCCAAAATGAGAGCTGCCATACCAAACAGTGTCAGGCTAGGAGCGCTGTTCGGCTCAAGAATAATGACTTTTCTCGCCATCGCAATCAGCGCCACTTCGAGGACCAGTCGAACATGAAAGGCATCCTTCTTGAGATATGCCTTCAGGGTCTCCAGTAACTCGACCCCGATAAGGATTAGCAAGAAAAACGAGAAGATCTCGAGGAGCCCTTGCACCTGGATGAGAAACCTCGGAGGCTTCCAAATCTCTTGTGCAATCAGGAAGCCCAGATCTACGGTGGAAAGCACTACAACGATGACCAGCAGAACTGCCAGCACGAGAGCAATAAGCTTTTGAGCCTTGGTCAACAAGGTTTCCATGTCGTTCCATCCAAGCAGGCGGCGGTGAGCGACGATGATACTTACATGGCTCGCAGAAAACTTCAACTCGGAGTCGGTCAAACTCTTGGTCTGAGTTGGTTCTCTTTAAAGCAGTTACGGCTCGAGGCTAAGTTGGCGGAGCGTTGGCAAACGGTCCGTAGACTCCGAACGGCCGGCCCGCGGCTATCCTCCATGCGATTCTCATTCCAAAGAAGAGAATCAACAGGCCCATCAATCCCCAGAAGGGATTGCCCGAAAGCTGAACGAACGGAGATGCCAGCCCGATCAGTGCCACCCGTTCCAGCCATGTCCCCAAGCTCACCTGAGGTTTCTCCGCTCTGGGCGCGGGCTGTGGCTCCGAAGGTCGCTGTCCGGAATCTTGCTCCAACTGGCGCTGCTCCTGCTCAAGCTTTTGTTGCTGAGTTTGTCTTTGCTGGCTTCGTTCGCCGGCAAAATGGATCCAGATGGGAACCGCCGCCATTGAGACCGCCGCATAGGTCAGCAAAGCTGCGGCAATCTGGTAGCGTCTGCCGCCTACCCCGTTCGATCCCTTCATCATGGCTGTGCCCACGATCCATCCCACCCCAATCGACATATAGCTGATCACCCACCCCTGCAGCAGGATGGCGATCAGCGCGTACCCGATCACCCCCGCGACAGCCGCGCCAACACCGTAAGTAAGAGCGCGCACATAGGTCGCGTGCCTGTCCGTATCAATTTCGCTGCGCATCTTTTCCGCGCAACCCGGACACGCCACCGCCGCATTCACCCGATAGTACGTTCCACTCAACGGTTGCTGGCAAAACTGGCAGCGGTTGCTTCCCGGCTTGGTTGCATACTCGGCGGTGCCGAACTGCGGCGTCGGATTGCTGAAACTGTCACTCATGGCCCGGAATAATAGTACAGCCGCCAGCATCAAGAAAGAGGGAATTCAGAATATGTCTGGGTTTCCTAATCTAGGCTTCCTAAATGGAGGAGGGTGCGACTGAAAGTCAATGAAGACGCGCCTACTGCCGGTGCGCCGAGGCTCCCGCGGCGATCTCGCGCAAGGCGCTTACGAATCCCGCGGCCGCGTCCGGGTCAGCCAACGCTTCCAGTTGTACCGTTGCCGAGAACTGCGGCGACTCCGGACGGAAGCGCACCTGCAAAATGTCCGGCCGCCGCGCCGACATCAGTGCGTTCAATTCCGCGCTGGGATCCTGCTTCCAGTGCGTCCGCGTGGTCAGGATGATGGGCCCGGGTTGGTATAGATCCCACTCCCGCTGGTCGCGCTTGCGCGACGAGACCCCCCGGTTGAGGGCGGACCAGCGATGCCGCACTACTTCCAGATGAAAGCTCGGCGAACCACCCAGATCGGCCTCGAAGGTCAGGGTCTCTTCCTGCCGGTGCAAGCAACTCACCAGCCAATGCACCGGGAGCGCTCGGGGTCTGAACTTCACGGTTACATTCGCGTTCTCGAACCAGCGCGAAGGGAAATGCAGCCGCGCCTGCAAGCGGGAACTGCCCACCCAGTGCGACTCTAGGATGCGGCCCTTGCCGTCGCAAGCCGTCTGCACCCAGCGCAAAGCCGCCGCTCCTTTTTTTCGATTGTAGGTGGAAAACACCAGGTACCACAGTCCCAGCACGGCGACCGAACCGGCCACGTCAATCAGCAGAAGGCGTCCCACCACGCTTCCTCTGATGCCCATGGTACGTCCGAGGTTGCGGCGAAGCAAGGGGACAATGGTCCCCTATTCCTCTTTTCTA
>PLKR01000178.1:2438-7070 GCA_003140655.1 Acidobacteriaceae bacterium
GCCGACTTCGACGCGCTGTGGCGCATCGATCAGCATTGTTTTCCTCCCGGTATCTCGTATTCGCGGACGGAACTCAAGCTCTATATCCGACGCCGAGGATCGTTCACGCTGCTCGCCATCGACGCCGCCCCTTCACCAACCGCCGCTCCCGATTCGGGAAAAGGCAAGAAAAATCTTCCGCCGATCCCCCCGGCCAATGTCGCCGTCGCTGGTTTCATCGTCGCCGAAGCGGGTCGCGCCTCCGGTCACATCATCACTATTGACGTGATCGCAGCCGCCCGGCGTTCTGGCGTGGGATCGCTCCTCCTGCGCGCTGCCGAAGATCGTCTGCGTGCGACGCCCTGCCGCTCAGTCGAGCTGGAAACCGCCGTGGACAATATCTCCGCCCTGTCGTTCTACAAACACCACGGCTACAGCGTAATCAAAACTTTCCCTCGCTACTATGCAAACGGCGTAGATGCACTCGTGCTACAGAAAGAGATCATCTAGCTTTTCTCGGCGCGCCCTTTGCGGCTTTTCTTCGCGATCTTTGCGGTTAAAGGTTTTCGCCTCCGTGCCGCGGATTTGCACTTTCCCACCCTCTCCAGCTACCTTGCCTTGTAATGAAAGCTGCCCCCATCAAAGTCGCCATCCAAGGCGAACTCGGATCCTTCAGCCACGAAGCTGCGGAGCGCATGCTGCCGCGCTGCACGGTCGTCCCGTGCGCCCGCTCCGCCGAAGTGTTCGACCGCGTGCAGCGCGGATCGGTCGCCGCCGCCGTCATCCCCATCGAAAACTCGCTGGCCGGCACGGTCGCCGAGCACTCCGATCTTCTGCTGGCCCACGATGTATTCATTCAAGGCGAATTCCTGCTGCGCATCGTGCATAACGTGATCGCTGCTCCCGGCGTGAAGCTCAACGCGCTGCGCAAGGTGCTCTCCCACCCGGTCGCGCTCGACCAGTGCCGAGACTTCTTCCGCCACCACCCCCGCATAGACCCCGTCCCGTTCTACGACACGGCTGGCAGCGTGAAACACGTCGTCGCCCATCGCCTTCCCGACGCCGCCGCAATCGCCAGCCGCCACGCGGCTCGCGAATATTCCGGCAGAATTCTCCAGGCCGGCATCGAGGACGACAAACGCAACGTCACCCGCTTCTTCCTGATTCGCAAGTGGACAGAAAAAGCGGGAACCGCGCGGAAAAAGCGAAGTGTTGCCGCCGCGTCCCCCTACCAGCGCCTCATTCCGCGCGGCGCCAACAAGACGTCCATCGCCTTCAAGGTAAAAAACGTTCCCGGAGCGCTGTTCAAGTCGCTCAGCGTCTTCGCCCTGCGCGACATCAGCCTGAGCAAAATCGAATCGCGCCCCATGCGCGGACGCCCCTGGGAGTACGTTTTCTATGTCGACTTCCTTCGCGGCGACGACGACCCCGCCCGCAACGCCCTCCGCCATCTAGGCGAGGTCGCGGAGTTCGTCAAGGTACTGGGAATTTACCGGGCGGCGTAAACACAGACGCTCGTGTGGGCGGGCGCAGCTCAGCCCAGCACTTTCAGCACCACCGCAGTAATATCATCGTGCGGCGCGTAGCCATTGGAGAAGGCCACTTGGCGGGCGAAGACGAAATCCGCCGATTCGGTTGCCGATTTGTGTCCGCACTGTGCCCAAACATCCTCCATTCGGGTGGTGCAGAACTCCACTCCCTCCGCGTTGCGCGATTCATGAAGACCGTCGCTCGCAAACAGCACGCAGTCTCCCGGGCCGAGTTGCACGACATGCCGTTCGTAACTGGCGCCCGGGAACATTCCCGAGGGGAATCCACCCTCGCCCAGTTGCTGGCACCCGCTTCCCGTAATCAACAGCGGGAGTGGCATCCCGGCATTGGAGAAGATGAGTTGCCGCGTGCTGGGGTCGAACACGGCGTACAAAGTCGAGCAAAAGCGGCCGTGAATGGGCCGCTCCACCAGGCGCTCGTTCAACAGGGCAAGAACTTTCGCGNNAAATCGTTTGGTAGGCGGAAGAAGTCGGCAAAGTCGCCCCCCACGTCGGAGAAGGGTATGAAACGGAACACGATCTCAACCGACTCGTGGTACAGCTTCTTTGTGGGCAGCAGAGAAGACTGGATGAGTTTCGCTTCCCGTACATTCTGGACGCAATGGTCGCAAACGCGGCCGGACGCAAGATTTTTTTCCACGGACTCCGATTCCACCACGCTAGTCAGTTCCGGCATGCGTTAGCTCGTACTAGTGTCCAGATCGGCAAAACTCCGGTTCTGCGTTAGCCCGCATTTCTTTCCCGCNNCTGAAACCTTTCCCGAGGAGTATCATCTAAGCTTGAGTGAGTTACACTCAAGGAGAGCCAATGGCCCAGCAACCGCTTTCCGAGCAAGTTCCTAAGCATCGGGAAACAAACGACGTACGGGCGTTGCCCGTGCTTCCTGTGCGCGATACCGTCCTGTTTCCGCACGCCGTCCTGCCCCTTACCGTAGGCCGGGAGAGTTCCGTCCAACTGATCAATTCGCTCGGAGAAGACAAGACTATCGTGGTAGTGGCGCAGCGCGAGGCCCGCGTCGATAGCCCTCAAGCTAGTGACCTTTATACCGTCGGCACGTCCGCCATAGTCCACAAAGTCGTCAAGATGCCCAACCAGAGCCTTTTCGTATTTGCCGAAGGTCTGGAGCGCGTGCGCTTGGGCGAGTTCACGCAATTAGCTCCATTCATGCGTGCGAAGATCTCTCCCATCCCTGAAGCTATTCCGCCCGACAGTTCTGAAATCGAAGCCCTGCAGCGCAACGTGCTCACCCTGTTCCAGCAGATCGTCGCCGGTTCGCCCACGCTTTCCGACGAACTCTCCACTGTGGCCCTCAACATCGACGAACCGGGTCGCCTGGTGGATTTCATCGCCTCATCGTTGCCGTCGCTCTCCACCCCCGACAAGCAGGACACGCTCGAAACCCTCGACATTCGCGTGCGCCTGGAGAAAATTAACCAGCATCTCGCCAAGGAACTTGAAGTGCAGCAACTGCGCAACAAGATCCAAAGCGAAGTGCAGGACCGCGTGCAGCAAACCCAGCGCGAGTATTACCTGCGCGAGCAGATGAAGGCGATCCAGAAGGAACTGGGCGAGCAGGATGAAGGCCAGCGCGATGTAGAAGACCTGAAGAAGAAGATCGACGACGCCGGCATGCCCGACGAAGTAAAAAAAGAAGCGCTCAAGGAATTGGGCCGCCTCGCGCGCATGTCTCCCATGGCCGCCGACTACTCGCTCACGCGCAACTACGTCGAGTGGCTGGCCGTATTGCCTTGGGCTAAAACATCCGGCGTCGAGATCGAGATCCCCAAAGCCAAAGAAATTCTGGATACCGATCACTATGACCTCGAAAAGGTCAAGGACCGCATCCTCGACTATCTCTCCGTGCGCCGCCTGAAGCCAAACATGAAAGGTCCGATCCTATGCTTCGTCGGACCTCCCGGCGTGGGCAAGACTTCGCTCGGCAAGTCCATCGCNNCTCCCCGGACAAATCATCCAGGGCATTCGCCGCGCCGAAACCAAGGATCCCGTTTTCATGCTCGACGAAATCGACAAGGTCGGGCGCGACTTCCGCGGCGATCCCGCTTCGGCGCTGCTCGAAGCCCTCGATCCCGAGCAGAACTCCAGCTTCCGCGACAACTATCTCGACGTCACTTTCGATTTGTCGAAGGTTCTTTTCATCACCACCGCGAACATGCTCGACCCCATTGCCGAGCCGCTGCGCGATCGCATGGAAATCATCGAACTGCAAGGCTACAGCGAGGAAGAAAAGCTGCACATCGCGGTGCGTTACCTGGTTCCACGGCAGGTGGATGAGAATGGAATCACCGCCGAGCAGATTGAGTTCCCNNAGCCTGGAACGCACCATCGGCACCATCTGCCGCAAGCAGGCGCGGCGCCTGGCCGAAGGCAAAACCGAGAAGCTGGTAGTCACGCAGGAAATCATTCAGGAATTTCTCGGCGGCATCAAGATCCGCGTCGAAGGTGAAATCGAGGAACGCACCGAGCGCCCCGGCGTGGCCGTAGGTCTAGCCTGGACTCCCTCGGGCGGCGACGTGCTCTTCGTCGAAGCCAATGCCATGAAAGGCAAAGGCGGATTCACCATGACCGGACAGATCGGCCAGGTCATGCAGGAATCCATGCAGGCTGCGCTGACCTGGGTGCGCTCCAACGCCGCCCAGCTTGGCATCGCCGAAGACTTCTTCGCCGACCACGACATTCACATGCACGTGCCGGCCGGTGCGATTCCGAAGGATGGTCCTTCAGCGGGCGTGACCATGGCGACCACGCTGGTTTCGCTGCTCTCGGGACATCGCATCCGTCCGCTCACCGCCATGACTGGCGAGATCACGCTCAGCGGCAACGTGCTTCCAGTAGGAGGCATTAAAGAGAAAGTGCTTGCCGCCAAGCGCGCCGGAGTCACTACCGTGATCCTGCCTGCGGAAAATAAGATGAATGTTGAGGAGGATCTCACGCCTGAGCAGCTCGAGAACCTCACCATTCGCTATGTCAAGACGATTGAAGAGGCGTTGAGCGTCTCGCTGCCGGCAGTGGCCGAGTCGCTGGCCGCGAAGGTATTCATGGCGTCCGAGCCCAAGGATCCCAAGCCCGAGCCTCCGTCCATTCG
>PLKR01000178.1:7078-7434 GCA_003140655.1 Acidobacteriaceae bacterium
GCCAACTGCCAACTGCCTCACCGGCTCAACCTGATGGCCAGCTGACGCTCCGGCTGCGTCATCCGGCTCCACAATCTCTGCAGATCGTCTTGCAGCGCCTGGTTGTCAGGCTCTTTGTGCAGAGCCAGTGCGAACCACCGGTAAGCCGTCGGCAAGTCCCGCGGCGTGCACGTTCCCGTCGAGTACAGCGTGCCCAGCGAAATCATCGCCTTCACATTGGATTGTTCCGCCGCCGGCTTCAGCAGCCGCAGGCCGTGATCGCATTCCTGCGTCACTCCGCGTCCATAAATGTAGCGTTCCGCCTCAGTCACCGAATCAACCGGTGTCGCCGCCGCAGGTTTCGCCGCCGCAGGCTT
>PLKR01000461.1:0-780 GCA_003140655.1 Acidobacteriaceae bacterium
CCCACCGATTCCAGCGGGCGCACCAACTGGCCCACGCAAACTCCGGGCTGAATTTCGCGCCGCCACTCCTCCGGCTTCTGCCACTCGCAGTAGCGGCGAATGTTTTCCGCAGCCTGCGTGATGGCGCCCTGCAGTTCGGGAGGAGTTTTCCGCCAGGCCTCATGCAGGTCGGCCTCGGGCACGCGCACAGGTTCGCCTTTGCCCAACCCGTCCCACCGCTCCGCGTAACGGCGCAAAGCTCGATCCCCGTTGCGCCGCACATTGCTGACGATGCGCCGCACTGCGGGCTCAACCTCGGCGAGATCGGTCGCGCCGCGCTGCTCCAGCGCACGCACGAACCGGTCTTTTTTAAGACCCCCAAGAATCCGCATCACATCACCACCTTGTTGAGCGGGTACTCGACGATCCCTTGGGCATTGGCTTCTTTCAGCTTCGGAATCAGCGTCCACGCGGTCTGTTCTTCGATGATGGTGTTGACCGCGACCCATTCGCCATCGGCCAACGGCGCGACTGTGGGATTTTTCAACGCNNCTTGTTTGCGACCAGTTGCGGGTTGGACTCCAGCACCGTTTCGATGATTCTCAAATGATTCGCGCGCAGCGAACTGCCGGTCTCCGTGACTTCGACGATGGCATCCGCCAGCAGCGGCGGCTTTACTTCTGTCGCACCCCAGGAGAATTCAACCCGCACCGTCACATTTCGGCTGGCAAAATAGTTGCGAGTGAAACTCACCAGCTCGGTAGCAACGATCCGGCCTTCAAGGTCTTCGGGTTTCTGGAA
>PLKR01000461.1:882-1038 GCA_003140655.1 Acidobacteriaceae bacterium
TTTCAGGATCGTCGGTGGCGGCAAAATAAGAGCGCGCATTGGTGTAGACGCGCAGCCCCGCCCGGGTAAACAGGCTGAGCGTCGCCTCCTGCAAACTTCCCTTGGGAATGCCCAGACGAAGTTTCATCGCTGTACCTCTTCTTCTACGGTCCGTTC
>PLKR01000461.1:1047-2782 GCA_003140655.1 Acidobacteriaceae bacterium
AACCGCCAGGCGATTACCGGACGTTTCCCCTTTGGTCCACAGCTTCTGCCTGGTACGGCTGTAGAACGTGGCGAAGCCCGTCAGCAAAGTAGCCTGCAGGGCTTCGCGGTTCATGAAGCCCAGCATGAGCAACTCCGCGGTGTCCGCATCCTGAATCACCGCGGGTACCAAGCCTTGCATTTTGTCGAAGTCGATCTGCATGGAAACCTCTTCTTTCCATCCGTCTGTTTCCATCCACCCCGGGTTTCGAGCGCCGCAACAGAAACAAAAATCCCGCTGCTGCGAGGTTCGCGTCAGCGGGCTTGGATTTCGGATCAGTGCTGTTAGGTTCTTATCCGCAGTCCTCCGCCGACACGCTCATCGTATGGTGATGATGGTGGTGACGTTGGCTAGGCGAAATCATAACGAGCCTATGTTAGTACGGTTAGCTTCTCTGCGTCAATCGCGTTTCAGATCGTGGCGTGGCGGGGCAAAACTACTACTCCAGACTTAGATCCATTTTGCCTTGTTTCGTGAAGTGGATGTGCAGCATCATTTCTTTTCCGCTGACAAATTCGCCGGTCACCGTGCCGGACTGCTCGCCGTTGGCCGCACCCGTGGTTACCTGCACCCGGAGAACGTGATTCCCGGGCGAGACTTGCATGGCATGGAATTCATGGCCCTGGACTTGGTGGAACACGACCAGACGTTTCTTGTCGGTTCCTTCCAATGTATGCGTGTAAGTCAGGCTATCATCCACCCAGATCGACAGACTGGCTTCCGCGAACTTGTGCTCCACCTCGATTTCCAGCATTGCTGGAGAGGTTGTTGAACTGGGCGGTGAAGCGGGCTGTGAACTCGCCGGTGAGCCTGGGGGTGCGCCTGGGGATGAGCTGAGGTGGGCCACTTTTGCAGGGGGTGGATTGGTTCGGGCCGCTGCCTTCCGAGGCTTTTTCACGATTGGAACCACCCCCGTTTTGACCGGGGCAGCCTCTTCTGCGCGGGGCAGTGGCTTGGCGGCTGTAGTACTTGCCAGATTCGGAAGTGGCTCTGCGTGGGGCCAAAAAAGATGAGATATCCGCATTCCGAAGACGAGGAGTCCCACCAGCAGCAAAGCGCCGGCGAAAGACTTCTTACGCATATTCTCCAGCAAGTTCTCTGCGGCACGGCGCTCCACGGGCAGAGGGCGAGTGCTGACCGGGGATTTAGGTGCAAGCCTCAGTGGGGCCAGAGCTGACGATTCATTCGCCGGTTGGACTGCGCTTGCAGCCGCGTCCGAGCCTGGCTGCTTTGCCTTGCTCGGTGGATCTCGTCCTTCCCGCAGCGCCTGGATGTCCAGCACCATTTCCAGGCCGCGCTGATAGCGCTGGGCGGGATCTTTTGCCAGTGCTCGCGCAATAATGTAGTCGAGTCCCGGCGGCAGGTCCGTATCGAGAACGGTTGCCGGTACCGGGTCGCGATTGACCACCTTGAAGGAGACCGTGAGGGCGCTGTTGCCTTGAAACGGCCGGTAACCGGTCACGATCGTGTACAGGACCACGCCCAGAGAAAACAAGTCCGAGCGGCCATCCACCACATCGCCATTCAGCTGTTCGGGCGACATGTAAGCGGGCGTGCCTAATACACGTCCAGCCAAAGTAAAGTTGGCGAGGTTCAGTTTGGCCACTCCGAAGTCGGCGATTTTGGCATGACCGTCTTCCGTGATCAGAATGTTCGCGGGCTTCAGATCGCGGTGAATCACGCCTTGACTCTGGGC
>PLKR01000564.1:0-1697 GCA_003140655.1 Acidobacteriaceae bacterium
CGGTAGTAGCTGCCGCTGGTGAGCGGGGCATAGATTTCGCGCACTACGCCGGCGCAGCGCTGGTTGTCGCAGCCGACGAGGATGCGGTCTGGAAAAAGAAAGTCAGTGACCGCGGTGCCTTCGCGCAGAAACTCCGGGTTGGAGGCGACGTCGAACGATTCGGGGTCGGCGCCGTTGCGGAGGATAATTTTGCGGACCCACTCGCTGGTGTAGACCGGGACCGTGCTCTTCTCGACGATGACTTTGTATCCGTTGATGGCGCCGGAAATCTCGCGTGCGACCGATTCGACGTAAGAGAGGTCGGCATCGCCGCGATCGGTGGGAGGAGTACCGACGGCAACGAAGATGGCCGCACTGGCGCGCACGGCTTCCTGCAAATCGGCGGAAAATTCCAGACGGTGTCCGCGGTGACGGCTCAGCAGTTCAGGGAGGAAGTTTTCGTGGATGGGGACTTGCCCGTCTTTGAGGGCGGCCAGCTTGCGTTGGTCGTTGTCGACGAGAATGACGTCATGGCCACAGTCGGCGAAGCAGGCGCCAGCTACTAATCCTACGTATCCGGAACCGACGACAGCGATCCGCATGTTCGAACTCCAGGGAATGAGAATCCCGGAACGGTCGTGGGGTCGGACCTTTCCGCACAGAAGGCACAAAAACAGCGAGAACAAATGACTTGGAGAAGAAATCTAGCTCCCCGCAAGCTTAATTAATTCTAACATTTCCGGGCATCGGCGGATGGAGTGGGAAGACTCTAGGGAGGTTGTTTTTGCCGATCCCTCTGCCGTCGTGGGATGGGGGTTCGGCGAGGCAGCGGTGGCGGCAATGGCCGGTTTGCGGCCACCTGTCTCCGAATTGTTTCAAAAGAGCCGAATGCATGTTGACAACCCCCCGGTTTAAGGGCGAAACTCCGCTACAGTAACAGATTCTTGATCTGAACCTGGTGCGCAATGCCTGATCATCCCGTGCCGGAGCCTAAGTCTTCCATCTCGCAGGGCAGCAGTCCGGGGGTCGAATCCGATCTTGGCGAACTGGCCGCCCTGTTTGCCGCGAACAGCGGGGGCGGTCTTTCGATGGAGGCTTCGGTGGATCTGGCGATGGAGATTGTGCTCAATGAGATTGTCGAGCAGGCTTGTCTGGCCACGAGCGCGACGGGAGCAGCGATTGTGTTGGTACGGGATGGCGAATTGATGTGCCGCGCCAGCAGTGGAGTCAATGCTCCGGAGTTGGGCGCGCCGTTGGGCAGCGAGTCGGGTCTGACGGCGGAGTGCCTCAGAACGCGCCAGGTGCAACGTTGCGATGATGCGCAGACTGACCCGCGGGCCGATGCGGAGGCTTCGCGGAGTTTGGGAGTGCGTTCGGTAATGATTCTTCCCCTGCTGCGAAAGGATGAACTGGCGGGCGTCCTGGAGGTTTTTTCGTCGCAGCCCGGGGCCTTCGGAGATCGGGATGAGCTTACGCTGGAAGCGCTGGCCCAGCGCATCCTGAAGAACCTGGAGCGAGCGAGCGAGCCGTTATCGTTAGTAGCCGATACCGCATCGTTATCAAGCGATGCTGCAGCCGGTGTTGTGGCGCAGAATCTACGGGCAGAGCCAGTTGCGCCGACGACGCAGGCTGAGCCGGAGAATTTGCGGGCGGGTTCGGCGAAGAGTCTGTGGGAAGAAGCGGATGTTCTCCGGGAGATTGCCGGGCGAAGCGCGCGG
>PLKR01000564.1:1825-4506 GCA_003140655.1 Acidobacteriaceae bacterium
GGCGAGCCGGGAAGGAATGCGGGTTCCGCGTCCGCCTCGTCTGGAGCAGGGAATGGGAACGCCGCGGAGAGCGAGAAGAAAAGTACATCGGCGCCGCAAGGCACACCTGCGGCGGGCTTGAAGGAGTCCTTTCCGCCGGCAGGCAGCCTGGTGGTCTATGAAAAGGGGAAAGAAATTTTCCGCTTGCCGCCCACGGTGGAACGTAAAGCGGCGGGGACACGTACGAGCGAGAGCGGTACGCAGAACGCAGTGCCGGGTGAGGTGGAGCGGGCTTCCGCCGTGGAGCCAGCGGGGGTTGTGAATTTGGAGCCGGAAGTGGCGGAAGGCAGCCTGGTTCACCGGGTTGAACCGGACTATCCCGAGGAAGCCCGGAAGCAGGGGATTCAAGGGGCAGTGGTGCTGGAGGTGCACATCGGCCGCGATGGCGCGATCCAGGATGTGAAGGTGGTCAGCGGCCAGCTCTTGCTGGCCAACGCCGCGATTGCTGCTGTGAAACAGTGGCGAATCCGACCGCACATGGTTCAGGGACAGCCAGTGGAGATGCAGACGAGAATTACCCTCAACTTCCGATTGCCTCGGTGAGAAATCCGTTTCGCAACAACGTTATCTGGTTGTCTTTCGCATCGCGACCGGTGTCACTGGTTTGGCCCGAACGGAGGCGCTTGGCCGAGCCAGTCCGCGCGTGGAAGAAGCGCCCGCAGGGTGCACAGTGCCGGCACTCAAAGCGTAGAGCACTACCTCTACCCGGCTGGAGACACCCAACTTGTCGAAAATACGAAATAGATAATTTTTTACCGTGTGTTCTGTGAGCTTGAGACGCTGAGCGATTCCGCGGTTGGTGAGACCTTCGGCTAAACATCGAACCACATCGATTTCACGTGGCGAAAGCAGCGACTCCCCTTTGCCGCTGAAGTGGGCCAGCGCAGGTTGAGTCAAGGCCTCGAGTACGAACTGCAGTTCACTGCCGCTCGCCCATACTTGTCCCGCGCCCACGCACTGAATGCACTTGGCCAGCGACCGGAAAGTTTCTGTCCGGCAAAATACCCCCTGAGCGCCAGCCCGGAAAGCCGCAATGACCGTTGCCCGCTCGGAAGAGTCGAGCAGCACAATCACTCGTGGCGAAGGCGACTGCGTCCGGAGTTCACGAAGCAGATCGAGGCCTCCCGCATGATCTTCGCCTAGCTTCGCACTGATCACCACCACGTGCGGCTTCTCGCGGTTGGTCGAGTCAAGAATTGCCGCCGCATTGGATGGAGACTCGATCATCTGAAACTGCGCATCTCGCGCCAGAGCCTCAACCAGAAGTTGTGTGCTCATGGAGGTGCTGTCTACCGCTAGAACACGAAGCCGGTCTTGCTTGGGAAAAGTGGTCAAATGAGCCATATTCTTGTTCTTGCTGAAACTTGGAACTACAACGAGCTTATTTCAGACAGAAAAAACAGCGGCAACACCCGTGGAAACTGCAAACGGAATCCTTATAAGACAAATAGGACAAGACCCGCCAGCCGTGTGCTCAAGGCGGCGGTCCACAGGACTTGGTTAGATCCTAATAGGAAAGAAGTCTCAGAGTAAATGGCACTGTCGGGCCGGGCGAGAACGGGAACGCGCGCGGGGCGCGTGTTTCGAGGCGAACGCGGCCACACAAGTTGCAAATCTTTGCATCCTCATTAACGCTCTTTCCTGTGTGCTGGTCGATCTCTTTTTGTCGGGCAACACCTTAGTACGCTGCCACAGACCGGAGTACGCTGCCACAGACCGGGGGGCGACACACTCGCTATGGCCCTGGCCACAGTTTGCATGCAGCAATTGGCCTGCAAGTGAGAAACTCGAATCGAAACCTGGATTTCTGTGTCGGCTTGACAGCCTTCTTGAAGCACCCGTTTATCAATGCTGCTTTTAGAAAGCCAACTCCTTCGCTCTCTGTGTCGCCCTTACTACTGCCTTGATAAGGGTCACGCGTAATTTGCCTTCCTCTAGTTCCATGATTCCGTCGATGGTACAGCCCGCAGGCGTAGTGACGGCATCTTTGAGAAGTGCCGGGTGGTCGCCGGTCTCCAACACGACCCTTGCGGCGCCAAGCGTCGTTTGGGCAGCCAGCAGTGTGGCAATATCTCGGGGAAGGCCGACTTTCACACCGGCTTCGGCCAACGATTCCAGAATGATGTAAATGTAAGCCGGACCGCTCGCCGACAGTCCTGTGACCGCATCCATGTACTTTTCATCGACTACAACGGTTCGGCCGACTACGTCGAATATCTGACAGGTTATGGCGAGGTGTCCAGCGTCCGCGCATTTGCCCTTGCACATCGCCGTCATTCCGCTTCCTACTGAACAAGGCGTGTTAGGCATCGCCCGGATGACAGGGATGTTTTCGGGAAGGCAGCTCTCCATCACCGAGGTCGGGACCGATGCCGCTACTGAGACGATCAGCTGGCCGGGAGTGACCTGTCCGCGAATTTCGCGCAAGACTTCTTGCACGATTTGTGGCTTTACCGCAATCAGAATGATGTCCGCTCCCTTGACTGCGGCTGCGTTATCGGTTCCAACCTTGACATCCAGTTTCCTGCCAAGTAGTTTCGCGCGCTCTTCGTGTTGCACTGTAGCGCAAGTGAGCTCTGGTGAAAGCAGGTTGTTCTTAAGCAGCGCTTGGAGGAGGATTCCCCCCATCTTGCCGGCGCCCA
>PLKR01000564.1:4583-8280 GCA_003140655.1 Acidobacteriaceae bacterium
CGCTCGTAGTCTTTCTACCTCTTGCACAGATTTGCAATGTTCGATAGCTTGCATCAGCGTACAAGCGCGCTGGGTGCGGCGCTTGAGTCGTTTCGGTAGTCCCCCGATTTGAGAATTGTGGCAAGTTTCTCAAGTGTCGCAGTCGTGATGCGGCAGCCATTTTCGTAGGACCTGTGTTCCCTGTGTTTGGTCGCGGTCAGCAATGTGACTGAGAGGGCGGAGCTGTGAGTACGATTAGCCCGTTTGTTAATCCCGTTTCATTGCCGGTTGCTCTTGCAGTGACCGATTCTGACGCGAGGTGGTACGCGATTCGCACGCGCTCGCGCCATGAAAAGGTCGCGTCGCGCGAACTGGACGCGCAGGGCATCCTGGTTTACCTGCCCCTGGTGGCTTCAGTGCGGCAGTGGAGCGATCGTCGCACAGAAGTCGAACTGCCGCTCTTTCCTGGGTATGCATTTGTGCGAGTAGCTTATTTGTCCGGAGACCGCATTCGCGTCCTCCAGGCAAGTGGCGTGGTCAGCTTTGTTGGCCGAAACGCCGCGGGTGTGTCCATTCCCGACGAACAGATTGAAGCGATCAGAACGCTTCTCGTCCGCAAAGTTCCCGTCAAGGATCATCCCTTCTTGAAAGTCGGTCAACGCATCCGCGTCCGCAGTGGATGCCTGAGCGGAGTGGAGGGAATCCTGGTGGCGGTGAATGGCTTACGCAGTCTTGTCATCTCCGTCGAGCCAATCCAGCGCTCGCTCTGTATCAATCTCGACGGGTATGACGTAGAAATGGTCTAACTGCAAGTCCCTAGGATTTCGGCTGTACATCAGCTCACTCGTTCGTTCGAGGTTAATTATGTCTCCTGTTCTCCCCTTAGAAACCGTGGGCAATCTGGATCAGCGCGCTGAGCATCCGCAGCCGCCGTCATGGACGGCGGCAATCGGCCTAACGTATAGCGAGAAATCAACGCTGCGCAGAGTCCTGCTTGAAGCGGAAGCTCAAGTGATAATGCAGGCGCTTCAGTACACGGGGTGGAATCGGAAACGAGCTGCAGCGTTGCTTAAGATCAGCTATCGCGGACTGCTGTACAAGATTAGCAGGCACAGTATTACGCCACCACAGGAGGGTGATTAGAGCTTGGCTTAGCATGCACAGTCTCCGAAGGCTGACTTTTTCGTCCCCGTGAATTTCACAACCACGCAATAAAAAGTACGACACGACCGCCAGAACGCTAGCGATAACTTTCCTGCGCTCGTCGAGTGCAGTGAATGAGTGGATGACACTATGAATATGAAAATCACCAGAGTCTTGGTAGTGCTGCTGATGGGCCTCGAAATTTTGTCCGGTCTTGCCGTGGGACAGGATCAGGTCGTCGCCACGGCCAAGGAATCGGAAGCGAATGCGGTTTCCTCGCCGGGCAAGAGTTTTCCCCAGAGGTACGCACGCTACAAGCTTCAGCCCGGAGATGTATTTGACACATCATTCGAACTGAACCCAGAGTTTAACCAAACCGTAACCGTGCAACCTGACGGTTACATTACGTTGCGCGGCGTGGGCGATATTCAAGTCAAGGATCAGACAGTTCCCGAGTTGACTGCGACCCTTCGCAGCGCCTACAGCAAAATTCTCAACGACCCTCTCATCAGCGTGGTCCTCAAGGATTTTGAGAAGCCCTATTTCGTCGCCGATGGCCAGGTTGCACGTCCTGGAAAATACGACCTGCGCGGAGACACGACCCTGACCCAAGCCATCGCCATGGCGGGCGGGTTCCTGGACAGCGCAAAACATTCGCAAGTTTTGCTTTTTCGCAAGGCGTCGGAGGGCTGGTACTCGGCGAAAATCATTAATGTGAAGAAGATGGAGAAAGCAGGGAATCTAAGCGAAGATCCGCAGTTGCATCCGGGGGATATGCTTTTCGTACCTAAGAACCATTTTTCCAAGATCAAACCTCTTTTGCCCGGCTCCAGTATGGGGGCGTTCTTCCCCATCTAGGGAAGCGAGGAAACCAAATCATGATGACTCAAGACTCAATAGCAAAGGCTGGAAGCAATTCCTTTTCTTCGTTCTCCGCGCGAGATCTGGTAGCCATTGGATTTCGTCATAAGCGTCCAATCGTCATTACCTTCTGCGCCATCCTGCTGGGTGCGGTCTTGGCCGCGGTGATTCAACCACCCGAATATAGGGCTTCAACTGAGTTCCTAATCGAACGCGCACGAATGGACCCGATTGTGAGCCCCGGCCAGGATGCCGCGATTGTCCGCGCCGAGGTTACCGAAGAGCAACTGAACTCCGAGGTAGAGTTGCTTCAGAGTGAGGACGTGCTCCAGCAGGTAGTTCTAGCTGCCGGACTCCACCAGCGCCGCTCGCTCCTGAGCTATCTGGGCGTGAAAGAAAGCGAGCAAGAACGGATCGCGAAGGCGGCCGTCCGCCTCCAGAAACAACTAAAGATTGAAGCGGTCAGGAAGAGCAATCTTATCTCGGTCAGCTATACTTCTTCCGATCCTCGTTTGGTGGTTCGTGTCTTGCAAGCGCTCGACGAAGCGTACCTGCAAAAGAATCTCGCTGTGCATCACCCGCCTGGAGAGTTTCAATTTTTCGATCGGGAGACCGAAAACTACAAGAAAAATCTGGCAGATGCGGAAACACAACTTAAGGCCTTCTCCGAGCAGGAAGGCGGAGTTTCCCCGCAACTTGCCCGGGATATCACTCTTCAAAAACTAAGCGAGTTCACCGCCACTTTGCAGCAAACGTACGCCGATATTGCTGCCAACGACAAGCGCATCGATGCGTTGGAAAAGCAGTCCGGTACAACCGCACAACGGTTGACCACACAGGCGACGGCAATTGACGACGCGCAAGTTCTGCAAGGGCTGAAAGCAACCCTGATGACCCTCGAGCTCAAACGCACTGAATTGCTCACCAAGTACCAGCCCACTTACCCGCTGGTGCAGGAAGTGGACAAGCAACTTACAGAGACACGCACCTCCATTGCATCCGAGGAAAGCAAGCCGCTGCGTGCAGAAACCACGGATCGCAACCCGACTTATGCCTGGATCAGCGAGGAACTGGCTAAGGCTAAAGCCGATGAGAGTAGTTTGCGCGCGCGTGCCGCGGCAATTCAAGTGATTGTCGCTAAGTATCAGGTAAATGCTCATGATCTGGATCAAAAGGGCATCCTGCAACAGGACCTGCTGCGTAATGTGAAAACCGAGGAGGAGAATTATCTCCTTTATCAGCACAAACGCGAGGACGCACGGATGACCGATGCTTTGGACCGCACCCGTATCCTCAACGTGGCCGTCGCCGATCAGCCCACGATGCCTGCCTTGCCTTCCAACTCTCGATGGGGGGTGCTGCTTCTGGGCATGCTGCTGGCGACTGGCGTCAGCGTCGGCATGGCCTTCACACTCGAGTACACGAATCCTTCTTTCCGGACTCCGTCAGAAGTTTTTTCCGAACTCAACATTCCGGTCNNGAAATAAGAACGGAAGTGCCGTAGGGAACGGCAATGGGGCCCAGCACTCCGAGTCCGCGACCCACGGCTCGACAGTAGACCAGAAGCAGGCCGCACAGTAATGTTTCTCAACTTCTACGGTCTTCGGGAACAACCATTCGGGGTCACGCCGGATCCGCGTTTCCTTTATCTTAGCCCGGCGCACCGGGAAGCCTTGGCTTCCATGTTTTATAGCATTGATGCTGAACGCGGATT
>PLKR01000109.1 GCA_003140655.1 Acidobacteriaceae bacterium
GAAACGCTTTGATTCTAAAGTGGTTACGTCCAGTTTTGCTAAACGTTTTGATCCTATCGGAGTTAGCCGGCGGAATGCAACGTACGTGGTTGGAGAAGCTGAGTCTACACCCACCCCCGGGTGTTTTTGGCCAAACGTGAGGAAGGATAAGAAAATACGGGAGATAGACGAATTTGCGTTTGGCAAAACGTGCGCAAGCGATTGAAAACAAAGGAACGGGTTCTTGGAGGTTGAGTCAGGGCATCGAAAGGCGACGCCGTGGGGCGCGGGTGCCGCGACGCGGATGGGGGAACGACTTTGCACGTCGGATACTAGCTAGCCAAAGTTACTTTGTCAATAGCTGGCCCAGGAGTACTAGAGCTGATCCCATTGCTGCGGGCGGTGAGGGGAAGAATCATCGGACTTTAATTTCGAGCGTTTGCGTTACGCTGTGACCGGTTGCGTCTTCCGCGGTCAACGTATAGGTGGTGGTTTTAGTGGGCTTCACGTCCACACAGCGACTGTAGGACGGCCAGACGGGATTATCCTGCGGCTCCAGCTTCACCACCTTGGCGTTCGCCACGGCGTAACAGAGCTGTACCGTCTCACCCCGTTTTACCACTGCCGGACTGCCATAAAAATTCTGGATGGCCAGCTCCTTGCCACCCATCTGCTCGACCGTGGCGCGGTCCTGTTGTTGCTGGGTGGCGGCCTGGCGCTCCACCGCGCGCTGTTCTATGGTGCGATTTTCCTGCCAGCGGGAAATAAAAATGTAGCCCACATAAATCAGCACAATCATAAAAACTGCCGAGGAGTACAGCAAAGGGTTCTTCAGCGGTGATTTTTGTTCCGGAGCAGGTTCGGCGAGCATTCTCTCCCCCTGGCCGCATCGTGATCGTCGGTACAGAGAAGCGCCTGAGCGATGACGCCTTCGTCTATGGGTAGGATGACAGATAATGCGAAAGTGTTGCGAAGTTAAGGTGATTTGCGGCCCCGACGGAAGTCGGGCCCTCGCGCCGCAACGATCGGTCTCTCAAGCGCTCTGCTATTGCAGCTCTTATGTGGCGGCAAAGGCCAGAACTTCCAAAGAGTCAAGCGGCGCCGGCTTTGCGGGGCGGAATGTGACGCGCGACCAGCGCGGGTTTTAGAGGTGCATGCTGGGGATTTGCGGCAAGCTGCTGACCGTGGCGATACGCGGCATAGGTCATCTCGAAGGCGGCATCCCAAGAAACGCCATTCATATTTTCGCGTGAGGCAGCGGCCAAGACCCGCCTTTTTTTCGGGTCGGCCATCAGCTCGAGCNNGACGATGGAGGGCACGCCGGAGGCGGCCGCTTCCTGAATAACATTGCCGTAGGTGTCGGTGCGGGACGGAAAGAGAAAGAGATCCATGTTGGCGTAGGCCGCGGCGAGTAGTTCGTCGCGCAGCACGCCGGTGAAAACGCCGTGCGTGAGGTGGCGCTGGAGCCAGAGGCGTTCGCTGCCCTCGCCGACAACCAAGAAAGAAAAGTTGGTATGTCCGGCCGCCAGGAGCGCGCGTTCGACATCGACGAGAAAGCGGATGCGCTTTTCCGGCGTCACGCGGCCTACGTAGCCGAATCGTACGGTGGCATCGTGTATCGTGCGATGGGCGGGACTAAATTTGTGCGTATCCACGCCGCGAGCCATCAAGAACGAAGGCTTGCCGGTGGCGTCCGCGAGCCAGCGCACTTGCTGCGTGGTGGGTGCGAGGGTCACGCGGGCCAATTTGTAAAACCGCAGAGTCGCCAGAANNAAAAGGCCGACCACGCGGCGGGCAAAAACGACAGCAGGTTCTGCAATCGCTGCGCGGCAAATTGGTGAAGATTGGTGTGCCAGGAAGCTACCAACGGAATTTTAAGGGCGTGAGCGAGGTAAGCACCGAGCTGCCCAAACTCCCCCGGACTGGTTATGTGAATTACATCGGGGCGAAATTCCTCGAGAGCACGCCGAGCTTCCTGGGCGTGGCGCCAAAGCCAGAGGTCGTAGCGCAAATCGCTTTCGATGGGAAAACTGAGCGGCCCGCGGGGCAATTCCAGACGCGTCACAGAACCTTTGTGGAAATTCGCGACGCGCGGTCCACCATGCACGGCCAGAAACGGCCGCCCCTGGCGTTGCGCAAAGGCCACGAGTTGCCGGGCGGTCAGCGCCACGCCATTGACCTCCTGAAACGTTTCGCAAAACAGCGCGACGCGCGGAACCGCAGTCATAAACTACCTTCCTGATGCGCCAAAAATGTCATCCGCAGCGCGGCCCGCAATTGCGCGCTGGACCCGCCATCAGCCGTCGCGGGAGCACCAGGATAAAATCCAAGAGCAATCCCGGCATGCGGCGGAGGTCTTCGCGCAGCGAGCCATGCCCCGAACCCACAAGCAACGCGCCGCGGCGCATAGCATAAAGATTGAACAGGGTCGAAATGGCGGTGAAGATCACCGACGCGGTAATGCTGGGCGTGAGATTTCGCGTCCCGCGCAGCCAGTGCACGACAAATTCCATGGAATGCCCGGCCAGCGGCAGCACCACCATGGCACCCAGGGCCGCGGCCCAGGGCGGCTCCGCATCGCGAAAGCCTTCCGTTAACGCGCCGTAAAATCCCGAGGTTAAGCCGCGATAAATCAGCTCGGTGCTCATCGCGGCCATGGCGGCCGGCAAACCGGCGGTCAAATTGGCAAAGAAAAAGATGGCCGCACGAAAGAGCGAGCTGAGCAGCGCGGACTTCCAATTCCAGCGTGTCAGAAGATATTTTCCCGGCTGGCGGATGAAGCGCAGCAAGACTTCGCCGACACTGACGCCAGCAAAAGCCTGCATGTGCGTGTCGTCGCGAAGTTCGTGGGCTGCAGAAGTGCGAGGAACGGGCATGGCACCATTTGTGGGAGCACGCGAAGGGCCAGCGGCGCCTCGTTTCTTTCCGCCAGAACATCTAACGGAGATACGTGAGTTGGGCGTGGCTGCGAATACTGGAATCCAAGCGTCGCGGCACAATTTACCAGCGTCCGTTTTGGCGCCCAGCGTGCTCGTTTGTGGTTGCACCGATGACTGCGTTCTTGCGAATTTCTGTCGAGTTTGCGTAGTCGTCGATCCTGCTAGCAACGTTATGCCGACGATACAAAAAGCGGACGCGCCTCCCAGTTCCTGGCTGACCGGCCCGCAATTCGCTCTCCGCCTCATCTCCGGCAAAAACTGTTTTCAGTTCCTGGCACTCGC
>PLKR01000274.1:0-551 GCA_003140655.1 Acidobacteriaceae bacterium
TAGCCGCCATGGGAGCCGAGGTCGAACTAGGCTACGGACGCGCCCACCACCGCACCACCATTCACTGCAAAAATCTGGCAAGTCCCGAAGCCTCCTACGAATTGGTAAAGACCATGCGCGCCTCCACCCTGGTCCTCGGACCGCTCATCGCCCGCTGCGGCCGCGCCCGCGTCTCGCTCCCCGGCGGCTGCGCCATAGGACAGCGCCCCATCGACCTCCACATCAAAGGCCTCGAACTCCTCGGCGCGAAAATCACGCAACATCACGGCTACGTCGAAGCCACCGCCGCGCGCCTCCGCGGCGCAGAAATCGTCTTCGACCGAATCACCGTGACCGGCACCGAAGACCTGCTAATGGCCGCCACCCTAGCCGAAGGCGAAACCATTCTCCAGAACGCCGCCCGCGAACCCGAAGTCGCCGACCTGGCCGCCCTCCTGAACAAAATGGGAGCCAAGATCCAAGGCGCAGGCACGCCCACCATCCGCATAAAAGGCGTCACCAAACTGAAAGGCGCAAAGCATCGCATCATCCCCGACCGCATCGAAGCCGGC
>PLKR01000274.1:590-2610 GCA_003140655.1 Acidobacteriaceae bacterium
CACCGAAGAATATCCCGGCTTCCCCACCGACATGCAGGCGCAATTCATGGCCCTCGCCACCCAAGCCGAAGGCACCTCCATCATCACCGAAAACATTTTCGAGAATCGCTTCATGCACGCCCAGGAGTTAGTCCGCATGGGCGCCAACATAAAAATCGAAGGCCGCCGCGCCGTAGTAGCAGGAAAGACTCAGCTAAGCGCCGCCGCCGTCCTGGCCTCCGACCTGCGCGCCAGCGCCTCATTAGTTCTGGCCGCATTAGTAGCCGACGGCGAAACCATAATCGACCGCGTCTACCACATCGACCGAGGCTACGAAAAAATAGAAGAAAAACTAAAAGCCGTAGGTGCCCAAATAAAACGCTTAGGCAACATGCTCCCCTAAGATGCGATGCATACAGAAACCGACCACTGATTTATGTGGGAACGGCGATTTATGTGGGGACAACGATGTGGGGGGCAGCGATTTATGTGAGGACAGCGATTTATGTGGGGACGGCCGCCTCGGCCGTCCAGCCGAGCGCAGCGAGGCGCCTTTGTCGTGTAGAGCGGGCGCCCCCGCCCGCTGCCTTTGACGTTAGCTCCGCAGAATTTTGTCTGGGCGAACTGTCCTGCAAGGAGCGAAGCGACGAAGCCGGACAGTTCGTGGGCAAGCGGGCGGGGAACGCCAGAACCGTGGCGCAGGAAGGAGCGAAGCGACGACCGGAGCCACGGCGAAGGCGCAGGCAGCCATCACAACGCCGCGATATCGGACCAAACCAAAAGGGCCGCCCGCAGGCGGCCCGTTTGGTTCAAGCTAAGAGCTAAAGGCTAAGAGCTAAAAGCTCACTAATCTCCCGCCACCGGCTCAGCCACTTCCGGCTTCGCAGCCCCGTTTGCCTTACCCAGCGCGCCCAGCGGAATGAACCCGTTCTCCGCGACCGCCGGTTTCTCTTTCAGCACAACTTCGCGATACAGCGACGCCATGCGCGCGTTGTAAGCCTCATCATTCTTCTGCGGCCCACGATGTCCCGCAACCGGAGTTTCTGAATGATCCACCGCCAAAGCCGCCTTCGCATCCCGCGCCCGCTTCTTCTCCTCGCGAGCGTTCTTCGCGATGCCCAGCTTGTCCAGATCGTGTTGCAACTCAGTCGTCACAATATTTTCGCGCAGCAGAAGCGAATGCGTCTCATCGTCCATCTTCACTTTCTTCCCGCCCGCAAAAATCTCGTGCCGCCCNNACTTGGTCAGCGTGGCCGTCATATGCATCTTTTCGATGATGTTCCGCCATCCCACCCCAGTGTTGTAAGCGCAAAACGATATCTCGCCTTCCTGCGTCGCATAAGGGATAATGCACTGCTCCGTCCGCCGGAAATCGTAATTAAACAGATCCTGGAACCACATCCCCGCAATAAACAGGAAGTTCCACCGGTCCTGCCGCCGCTTCATCACATCGTCGACCGTCCGGTCCGGACCAACCTTCCCATAATTCTTCCCCGTAGCATTAAAGTTCTTATCAAACTTCCGCAGCAGATCCATCAATTTGAAATGCGTAGGCGCCTGATACGGATCGTAGTTCTTCATCAAACACAACGCCATCCCGACAACAGTCAAAAACTTCCCCCGCGCCGCGTCATTCACCTTGGCAATATCTTTAGCCAACTGATCCCCCGCCAGGAACGCAGTAACTGGCACCGCCTCCTTGGTCTCCTTATCAATCATCACAGCCATCCCAGTCCCACAATTAGGGTGGCAACCGCAGCTTAGTTGGCCCCAGTCGTTTTTTACGTCGTTGGCGTGCATTAGGTCGGCCCAGTCGCTGAAGGTTCCCATGAANNAGCGTGTAGCGCTGGGCTTGGCGGCGGTCGTCGGTTACGGCTTCGTCGCGGCCGGTGAAGCTTACTGGTTGGAATGATAAGAAGCTGATTGTTCTTGGATTGTCCAGGGCGAACTTGATGATGCGTCCTACTTGTTCGTTGTTGATGCCGTTAACTATGGTTACTACGGGAACGATTTCTACTCCGGCGTTGTGGAGGTTTTCGAT
>PLKR01000274.1:2690-5753 GCA_003140655.1 Acidobacteriaceae bacterium
GCGTAGCGGACTGCGTCCAGGAAGTATGGGCTCAGCGTGGGCTCGCCGCCGGAGAACTGCACGCTCATCTGCCTACGCGGCTTGATGGTGATGGCGTTGTCTAACATCTGCTTGATTTCTTCCCACTGCAGTTCGTGGACGAAGCCTACCTGGTTTGCGTCCATGAAGCAGGGATCGCACATCATGTTGCAGCGGTTGGTTAGATCGATGGTCAGGACCGAGCCACGTCCGTACTTCACAGTTGAGGAGCCGTGATGGTGGAGCTTCTCGTCGTTATGGGCTGCTATGTCGCGGCCGGGGAAAACGTCTTCCAGGTGCTTGGAGAATTCGGTGTCGATCGACATCACGTCTTCGAAGTGGCCGTGCTTCGGACAATCTTTCACCATCAGGATCTTGCCGTCGCGTTCGATGATGGTGGCCTTGATCTCTCCTACTTTTTCGTTCATCAGAACTTCGTGCGGGAGTTTGCCGTCGAGAATCTGCTGGCGGATTTCAGGGACACACTTCGGGCACAGAGAATCGGTGGAGCGTGGCCAGCCGAGGGGCGGCTTCGACTTTTCGTAGGACTTGAGCAGAGGCTTGTCGGACCATTTCGGGGTGGGCGAGACTCCGGGCTTGATGCGGTTCAAGCGGTCGAAGACAACCCACGCGCCTTTGGCGGCGGCAACTGCTACTTTTTCTACGTACTTGATCGGCTTGCGCATGTTAGCTTTTAGCTCCTGGCTTTTAGCTTTTAGCTTCTTTGGTTTTGGGTGTTTGGTCTTGGGAACAATCCGGCGGAAACTTGCCTTGGTTCACCTGAAGATCCTACCCCACAAAACCCGTTGCCTATGGCTCTCCCCGGGAATTGAACCTGGTTATACAACTCTAGTTCGTACACTTTTCCCTGGGNNGGGGTTTAGCGGGGATTTGGGGGATTGGGTGGAGGCAAGTTGTTGAAAGGAAACGGGGCTTTCCTTCTACGCAGGTTGCGGGCGGGTGTAAGATGGGACAGAAGGCTAAGCTCGCGGAGGCGGCGTGAACTTTAAGATTGAGTTTGAGCGGGAAGACGATGGGCGGTGGATTGCCGAGATTTCTGAGCTGCCGGGAGTCATGGCCTACGGGGCAACGAAGGACGAGGCCGAAGCGGCCGTTGAAGCGCTCGCTCTGCGCGTGATTGCGGACCGGATTGAAGCGGAGAAGGTTGGACAGAAGACAATCAGCTTTGCTACGGCGTGAGTAGGTGGCCAAGTTCGAAAGCTAGCCGGGTGTATCGAGCTTTGTTGCGCATCGGTTGGTCTGCGAAAGCGCGCAAGGGTTCTTCCCACATCACATTGCAGAGATCGGGGTATGCGGATTTTGTGTGGGCGTTTCACGACCGTGTGGAGATCGGGCCGAAGATGCTGGCGCGGATTGCGAAGCATACGGGGTTGAGGGTGGAGGATTTGTGATGGCGCGGAGCCGCTCGAACCCTTGGCGATCGGGTTACGTGTCAACCACTTTTCGAAGATCGCAGACGGGGCGGGCAGTCTGCCTAACTTTGCGCAGTCGCAGGCTCGGATTTAAGATCCTCCATAATGCCTTGCGCCCACCCGTCCCGTTCCTTACGTAGGTCGCTCCATCGGCGATGCATCAAGCGCTCGGCGTCGGGTGGAGAGTAGGGCGAATCGAGCCCATGAAAAATCCCCAGAGGGGGCGAGGGGACAATTGTCCTTCCTACCCGTATTGATAGGATGTGATCCGTCAAGGCACGCTCCACGCGAACAATCGCCCGTTGAAGCTGGTCGATTTGTGAAAGCTTGACGCCGGTGAACTGGGCGCCGCCGCGCCGGACGGCATCTGCTGAATGGGCGACAAAATTGTTGCGGATGCTCCCGATTTCGGTCGCACCAGAGGTGCTGATCCATCCGTTGAGCGTACCAAAGATGGACTTACAAATTGTATCGTCCCTAGTCCGGTCCTGGGCCTGTTTGCGCGACAGGAGATCGAATTGCTCGTGTAGATATTTCGAGGTGGCGAATCGGGCGAGGCCGGGGGCTTCGATGCCCCACATTCGGACCATGGGGTCTGCCTTGTCGACGCTGTCGGACCACGAGTTGTAGTCGTAGGGATGTCCGTCTCCCGCAACGTAAATCTCTCTGGTAATCAAGCTGCGGTGACTTTGGACATCCTTCAGGAGGCGCCGCAGTGAAATCACACCCCTTCCTGGATCCAAAAGCTTCTGGAGAGAAAGCACTTGCGAGACGACGTATCCTTGATCGAGAAGATAAGCCAGCGTCGACGAGCGGGCTGAGATTGTTTTGCCGGTATCTACTGACTCTCGGACGCTCGTGATCGCCCGGTATGTGAGGTCGTTGAAAAGCATTCTGTGAATTTGCGATTGAATGCTGTTAGGGTCCGAGCCACTTAGGCCGTGCCACGACATCCACACCTTCCACTTTGCGCGGTACCGGCTCAGCTTTCCCTTTTCGTTAACGTCGCACCCTTCCACGGGCACGCTGAACCGATCTGCCAGTGGATCCTGCTTTGTCATCTCAAGGGAGACACGAATCGGTGATGGATGTTGTTCTGCTCTCATTTGGCGGAACCTACTACTTGATTCTAAGGCATAGCTTCGGAACACTTTGAGCACATCGTTCGCTCGCGATATTCTTTAGCTTCCTGTGACCTATCAGGCCGCGGGAGTTACGGCTAAGCTCAACTGCAAGTTCCTCACTGGGCCTTCGGCCCTGTTCGGAATGGCAAGGGTTGTTGGTGGGGGTGGGCTTGTTTGCGGCGCTGGAAGCGCTGCTCCACCCTGGGCTTTACGCGGATGATGACTGAGAAAATGCATAAGTCCCTTCGGCTTCGCTCAGGGCAGGCTCTTCGTCGGGAGTCGCCCGCTTCGCGTGCGACTCCGCTTCCTCCGGATGACAAATCAAGGTCAAAAGCAAAGTCAAAGGCGACGGACAGGAGTGTCCGTCCCACACGAGCCAATGGTGGAAATCCCTTGCGAGGCTGGTGATGCTGCCGGGGGGGGTGTAGGGATCCTTCGACTGCGCATGACGTCCACTTCGTGGGCGTCATGCTTCGCTCAGGATGACA
>PLKR01000577.1 GCA_003140655.1 Acidobacteriaceae bacterium
ACGAAGCTATCATTTGCCAACGCCTTTAACTTTAGGTTTCGAGCCCGGCTTTCAGCCCAAGGTTTCGGATCGGGGAGAGGTGCAGATGCTGAACGGACGACCTGGTATTCGGGATGGTGTTAGGAATGAGGTTCGAAACAGTGTTTGGAAGGCTGCCCTTTCGGTGGCCGGCCTAGTCGCGGCGATCGCCCTCGCGTCGTGGTTGACCGGCACAGCGCGAAGCCAGACCGAAGCCGCCAATTCAGCCGATAGCCTGGCTGCGTGGGCGAAAATTTCGACCGTTCTACAGCATCCGCGTTGCCTCAATTGTCATCAACTGAATTCTCCTCTGCAGGGCGATGAGCGCAGACCCCACATACCGCGAGTGGTTCGCGGGCCTGACAATCATGGTGTCAGCGCGATGCGCTGCGGCAATTGTCATAACGATATGGGGAATAATGACACATCGGGGACACCCGGAGGATTGCGCTGGCAGCTCGCGCCGGTCTCAATGCTGTGGCAGGGATTGTCGGTTGGGGATCTGTGCCGGGCGGTAAAAGATCCAGCCCACAATGGTAACCGCACGGGTGCAATGCTAATTGAGCACATGGAGAATGAACCGCTTGTGCTGTACGGATGGGATCCGGGCAAAGGGCGTGAGCCAATTCCGATCCCGCACGACCAGGTCGTCGAGCTGATGAAGGTTTGGGTCGCGGGCGGTATGGCTTGCCCGCAGTGAGGAGACTTCTATGATCAATCTGAACATCAACGGTGAGAGCCACACGCTCGACCTCAATCCTGAAATGCCGCTGCTATGGGCGATTCGGGACAGGCTAAATTTGACAGGCACAAAGTTCGGTTGCGGGCATGCCATGTGCGGCTCGTGCACGGTTCACATTGACGGACAAGCAGCGCGGTCATGCTCGATCATGGTGGGCGAAGCGGCGGGGAAAAAAATCACGACTATCGAAGGTGTGTCAGGCAACGTGGCGGATGCGGTGACCAAGGCGTGGCAACGGCTCGACGTAGTGCAGTGCGGCTACTGTCAGTCGGGACAGATCATGTCGGCCATTACGCTGCTGGCGGGCAATAAAACGCCGACCGATGCAGACATCGACGCCGGGATGGAAGGCAATATCTGCCGCTGCGGGACTTATGTCCGCATACGGAGGGCGATCCATGAAGCGGCCAAGGCACTGGCATAGGAGATTGTAGCCATGAGTTCATCGAACCCAACTGCATCGGGCGTCACTTCGGCAAACAGGAGAGCAGCCCATCTGGCGAATGCGTTGGCTGTCGACCCCTCCCGCCGCGGATTTCTGAAAGGCGCGGGAACCTTGGCGGGCGTGTTCATTCTCGGTGCCTACGTTCCGTTCAAAGGCGATCACGTGCCCTTCCGAAGCGCGCCAGTGGAGGATCCGGTTCCCGTACCGCAGGCTGCGTTCGATCCCAATGTGTTTCTGAAAATCGGCGCGGACGATTCTGTGACNNTTCTGTTCGGGCCGGTCATGGGCACGGGCGGATCGAGCTCGATGGCGGAATCGTGGGTGCAGATGCGCCAGGTCGGAGCGGCGGCGCGCATGATGTTCATCGCAGCGGCGGCCGCGAAATGGAGCGTGCCAGCGACTGAAATCAAAGTGCAGAAGAGTGTGGTCAGTCACGTGCGCTCCGGGCGAAAAGCCACCTTCGGCGAGTTGGCGGCTGACGCTATGCATGTATCCGTACCGAAGGAAGTCGCGCTCAAACCGCCCCAGGCTCGGGAGCTGATTGGGACGCGGGTTCCGCGACTGGATTCGCCGGGCAAGACTACGGGCAAAGCGATTTTCGCTTTGGACATCCGTCGGCCGGGGATGTTGACTGCGGTGCTCAAACGACCCGACGTGTTCGGCGCAAAGGTTGTTTCCTTCGATGCCACAGACGCCAGGAAGGTAGCTGGCGTGGTGGATGTTGTGCAAATCTCGACTGCTGTCGCCGTTCTTGCGAACGATACGTGGTCAGCCATGCGAGGCCGCGACGCTCTGAAAGTGGTTTGGGACACAAGCGCAGCCGAGACGCGATCGAGTGCGGAAATTCTTGACGAGTACCGGCAACTGGCGACCAGCCAGGGTCTGACGGCGATAAATCGGGGGGACGCGGTGGCGGGTGTGACGCATGCGGCGAAAACCCACGAAGCCGAGTTCACTTTTCCATACCTAGCGCACGCGCCCATGGAGCCGCTGAATGGCACCATCGAAGTGCGCAGCGATGGTGCCGAAATCTGGCTGGGCTCGCAAATACAGACCGTCGATCAGATGGTGACCGCGCACGTTCTCGGACTGAAACCAGAGCAGGTCAAAGTCAATACTCTGCTGGGCGGCGGCAGTTTCGGACGCCGCGCCAACCCGGTGGGAGATTGGGCAAGGGAACTTGCTGAAGTGGGGAAGGCGATCAATGGCCGTGCTCCGGTTCATTTGATCTGGACGCGAGAGGACGACATTAAAGGGGGCTTCTACCGGCCGATGGTTTTGCATCGGGTCAGGGCGGGGCTTGATGCCAATGGCCGCATCGCGGGCTGGCAGCATAAGGTGGTAAGCAAGTCGATTTTCACTGGAACCGCATTTGAGCAGATGGCGGTAAAGGACGGCCTCGACCACAGCACGGTTGAAGGCATTGTCGATACACCCTATCGGATCGAGAATTTCGCGGTCGATGTGCACAACGCCAAATCTCCCGTGACCGTTTTGTGGTTTCGCTCCGTGGGCCACACTCACACCGGCCATGTGATGGAAACGACGATCGACGAGCTGGCATACCTCGCGGGCAAGGATCCGGTGGCTTTCCGGCTCGACCTGCTGGCGGAACAGCCGCGCGACGCCGCGGTGGTGCGGCT
>PLKR01000329.1:0-2694 GCA_003140655.1 Acidobacteriaceae bacterium
GGCAAGACGGACAAGGCAATGGATTTTGTACACCTGGACGCGGGCTCGCAGTGGGCGGCGTGGGTAACGCCGTATGTTTATCTGGCCGCGGGGAATGTGGCGCAGGCGCGAGAAAGCGTGAAGTATGTGGCGAAAGCGCCAGTCTACCATCGCGAGTTGCTGGTGGCATGCACGCTAGCGCAGCGCCCGGCTGACATGGACAGGATCGTGCACGAGGAAGAAGCCTCGGTAATGACGGAGCCCGATCCGGAGGAGTGGTATCACGTGGGGGCGTTGATGGCGTATTGCGGGCAGAAAGACGCGGCATTGCGGTTGCTGAGGGCCGCGGTACAGCAGAATTATTGCGCATATTCAGCGCTCTTGGAGGATCCGCTTTTGAAGGACCTGCGCAAGGAGACGGCGTTTAATGAAGTGCTGACGGCGGGGAGCAAGTGTCAGGAAGCGCTGAAGGAAGGGCGGCAGTAGCAGTGCTCGGCGATCAGTAGTCACTTCCTGATTCTTGTTGTTGATCCTAGGTCTCGGCTCTAGGCTTACTCTTTCTTCTGGCCGGAGTCTAATTTGTAGGCTCGAGGGGAAAGAATTTGCGTCGGAGCAGGGGTAGGCCCCATCCTTGTAGGGTGAACTTCTTGGGATGCAACCGCCTTGTGAGCCGCCTGGGGCGGCTCGTCCAGCATATTGTCCACACGTCAGTTTTCCAAAACTCATTCTTATTTCTGTTGCTAGCGGTTCCGATTGTGCCGCTGGCCTGTTCGCAGCGGACCGGGGAAAGCTCGGCGCGACCGGGTGCGGTGGCGCCGGGGGCTGCGAACCAGCAGCCGCTTGTCGGGAACTTTCCGCAGCTTCCTTATCAGGGAACTCCCTCAGAGCTTCCACAGGATCAAGGAATTCTCGGGTTGCGCCTGATGCTGCGGCGGCTGGGCACGACGGCGCGGCTGATGCAGACAGTGGCGCATCCCGACGACGAGGATGGCGGGATGCTAACGCTAGAGTCGCGCGGGCGCGGAGCGAGCGTGCTGCTGATGACACTGAATCGCGGCGAGGGCGGACAGAACAAGGTCGGCAGTAATTTATCGGATGTGCTGGGCGTGCTGCGGGCGGAAGAACTGCTAGCTTCCGACGAGTACTACGGAGTGCAGGAAAGATTCTCACGCGTGGCCGACTTCGGATTCTCGAAAAGCGCGGATGAGACTTTCGCGAAGTGGGGCGGACACGACGTAGCGCTCGGGGATATGGTGCGGGTGATTCGGACCTTCCATCCGGATGTGCTGGTGGCGCGGTTTTCAGGCACGGAGCGCGATGGACACGGGCACCACCAGGCCTCGAGCCTCTTGACGAAAGAGGCGTTCCGGGCGGCGGCGGATCCGAAGCGGTTTCCCGAGCAGATCGCGCAGGGACTGAAGCCGTGGCAGGCTAGAAAGCTCTACATCGGCAATGTGTGCGGGTTTGGGGCGATGACCTGTCCGGATGCGAACTGGACGGTCAAGCTGAACACCGGGGAGCTGAGCGCGGATCTGGGAGAGTCGTATGTGCAGTTCGCGATGCAGGGGTTGCGGCATCAGCTCTCGCAGGGAGCGGCGAACTGGAATGTCGATCCGGGAGATCGATTTACGTTCTATAAGCTCGTGGATTCGGTAGAGCCCGCTAAGCTGGATAAAGATGGGCACGAGAAAGACTTCTTTGATGGGATTGATACGACATTGACCGGGCTGGCGGCACGGTTGGGGACGGAGGAATCGAAGGTTCCGCAGTTGCGGCAGGAGTTAAGTGAAATTGCGGGCAAGGTTGCCAAGGCCAAGCAGCACACTCAGGGGAACGATTTCTCCACGGGGGCTGCACCTTTGATGGGAGTTGTGGCTGGATTGGAGCGGGCGCACGAGGAGGTGAACAAAAGCGCTCTGAGCGTTGCGGCGAAGTCTGATCTGCTAATGCGGCTGGAAGAGAAATGCGAACAGGCGGAGATGGCGCTGAATGAGGCTTTGAACGTAACGCTGGAGGCGACGGTGGTTTCTCGGGTGGGGCGAGATGGTGAGCCGGTGAAGGAGGTTCCTACAAAAGAAGCGGACGCGATGACGACGGTTTCTCCGGGGCAGGAGTTTCTTGTGGCGGTCGATTTTCACAACGGATCGAAAGATCCCCTCATGATTGACGGGTTGAAGCTTGAGGTGCCGGAAGGGTGGGGGACGATTTCCGACAAGACGAAGCGGGTTGCCATCAAGCCCGGAGACAATGTTCACGCGGTTTTTCGCTTGCGGGTACCGAAGGACGCAGCAGACACGCGGCCGTATTGGCATCGCGATGATCCGGAGACGGAGAGCGTGAATCACATCGACGACGAAAAGTATGCGACGCTGCCGTTTCCGCCTCCGGTGCTGAGAGCGCGCGTAGAGTATTCGGTTGCAGGTGCCGTCGCGCAGGCAAGGAACGGCATTGGAGCGACTGTGGTGACGCGGTTTGTGGATGAGGTCGGAACGGAGCGCGCTCGTCCCCTGGCCGTTGTACCGGCATTTTCGGTTGCCTTGGAACCGGGCACGCAAGTGATCTCGACGCACAACGGTTCAAGTTCAACAGTAGCAGTGGGCGTGGCCGGCAATCTCAGCCGCGAGTCGCGGGGCGTGTTGCGTCTGGAACTGCCCGAGGGTTGGCGGTCGGAGCCGGCGCAGCTTGCGGTGGAGTTCACGCGGCGCGGAGAGAAGC
>PLKR01000329.1:2707-3825 GCA_003140655.1 Acidobacteriaceae bacterium
TATTACCAGCCGGCGGTGCAGCGCGTGAGCATTGTAGATGTACGGGCGCCGCATGATTTGAAAATTGGCTACATCATGGGCGCGGGCGATGACATTCCCACGGTGCTGAAGCAAGTGGGGATGGACGTGACTTTGATTCCGCCAGAGAAGCTGGCGAACGAAGAACTCAGCCAATACGGGACGATTGTACTGGGGATTCGCGCCTACGACACGCAGAAAGACGTGGCCGCGAATAATAAGAAGCTGCTCGATTACGTTGCCGCCGGCGGAACGCTGGTGGTGCAATACAACACCGGCGTGGGAGATTTTAATGGCGGACACTTCACGCCCTATCCTGCGGAACTGAGTCGCGCGCGGGTTTCGGTGGAAGAGGCTCCGGTTGAGATTCTGGCGCCGGAAGATGGAGTGTTTCATTATCCCAATGCGATCACGGCTCGCGACTTTGATGGTTGGGTGCAGGAACGCGGGCTTTATTTCATGGACAAGTGGGATGAGCATTTCAAGCCGCTGCTAGCCAGCCACGATCCGGGTGAAGACGCGCAGAAGGGCGGCCTGCTGCGGGCGCAGTACGGCAAGGGAACTTACATTTACACGGGATATGCATTCTTTCGGCAGTTGCCGGCGGGAGTTCCGGGAGCGGTGCGGCTTTATGTAAATCTGTTGAGCGCGGGGCATGAGAGCGGTCGTTTGTCGTTGATTGCTAATCGCTAGTCCTTCGACGAAATGCAGTCTCCTTCGCAGACCAATTCGGGTTCTCCTAGCCTGATCCGCGGGATGGGCCTCGGCAGCGCTACTGCGCTCAACATGATTGACATGATCGGCGTGGGGCCATTCATCACCATGCCGCTGGTCCTCGGCGCGATGGGCGGGCCGCAGGCCATGCTGGGATGGGTGGTGGGCGCGCTGTTGGCGGTGTGCGATGGGCTGGTGTCGGCAGAACTGGGTGCGGCTCTACCGGGTTCGGGCGGATCGTATCGCTACCTGAGCGAGATTTATGGGCCGCGAAAATGGGGGCGGCTGATTTCGTTTCTGTTTATCTGGCAACTTTCCTTCAGCGCTCCGCTTTCGATTGCCAGCGGATGCATCGGGCTCGCGGGCTACGCTGCCTATTACTGGCC
>PLKR01000443.1 GCA_003140655.1 Acidobacteriaceae bacterium
GACTTCCCCAACGAGAAGAAGCCCTGGCGCGTCGACAACACCTGCAAGGCCATCCTGGATGACGTAGCCAAGAACCTGCAGCAGAACCCCGACAATAAGCTGGTGATCGTCGGGAATGCAGAGCCGACCGAAAAGCGCAAGAATCTGGCGGCGGAACGTGCCGTCAATTCCAAAGCGTACCTGGTGGGCGGCGAAGCCAAGCAGGGCATCGATGCCACCCGCATCGAAGCGCGCACTGGCAGCGGCGGCACCAAGACGGCCGAGTACTGGATCGTGCCTCCGGGCGCGACTTTCGACTCGACTGGCACTCAACCCGTGGATGAATCCAAAGTGATGGCGGTTCCGGATCATCCCAAACCGATGGCCAAGAAGAAGGCGGCCGCCAAGAAAGCGAACTGACTTCGGCCCGCGGAGTCAAAGGGCCGGTCGGCGACGTCGACCGGCTCGTTTTTTGTCCTGTCCTTCAGTAACCTTGCTGGGGGTAGGTTACCCTGTCAGGCTGAGTGCGCATCCAACTTTTCTCGGCTTGGGGACGATTACCGTTATGAAATTTTCTTGGCTTAAGTTGCTGACAATGTTGATGTTAGCTTCGATATGTGCGGCTGGCGCAGGAACTCGCCAATGGGCCGTTTTGGGTCCGGATGGAGGCGACGTCCGCAGCCTGGCCTATGATCCGCAGGACCCGAACCGCGTTTTCCTGGGCACCAGCACAGGTGTGATTTTCGTCTCCGAGGATGGTGGCCACAACTGGGCGCGATTTGCCAAACTGGGAAGTGGTGACGATTACGTGCTCGATCACATTGTGTTCGATCCACACAACTCCAAGACCATTTTCGTGTCCGCGTGGAGCGTGCAGGATCAGAGTGCCGGCGACATTTTCCGCACCCACAATGGCGGCAAGGACTGGGATGTTCTGCCGGCCATGCACGGGAAATCAGTACGTGCCATGGCGCTCTCAGCTTCTGATCCCAAAGTGATTGTCGCGGGCGCGCTCGATGGCGTCTACCGCAGCACGAATGGCGGCAACAACTGGCAGCGGATTTCCTCTAATGACGGCATCGTCAAGAACATCGAGTCCATCGCTGTCGATCCCAAAGATCCGAACGTAATCTACGCCGGCACCTGGCACCTGGCGTGGAAAACCAGCGACGGTGGCGCTACCTGGCAGCACATCAACAAAGGTATGATCGACGATTCCGACGTCTTCTCCATCATCGTCAGTTCGGCGAATTCTTCGGAGGTCTTCGCCAGCGCCTGCTCCGGAATCTATAAGAGCACCAGTGGCGGCGATCAGTTCCAGAAGCTTCCGGGCATTCCCTTCACGGCGCGACGCACGCGCGTGCTGAAGCAGGATCCGAGCAACCCGGCAGTGGTCTATGCCGGCACCACCGAAGGTCTGTGGAGGAGCGTCGACGAGGGCAAGACCTGGAAGCGCATGAGCAATCCGGAAGTGGTGGTGAATGATGTCCTGATCGATCCGCGCAACTCGCAGCGTGTGCTGCTGGCGACGGACCGTAGCGGCGTGCTGGCCAGCGACGACTCCGCAGCCAGTTTCTCTACTTCCAACCATGGATATACCCACCGTTACGTGAGCGCCATCCTGCCCGACGGCAAAGAACCCAACACGCTTTACATCGGCGTGGTGAACGACCGCGAGTTCGGCGGTGTGTTCTTGACTCGTGACGGCGGACAAAGCTGGCAGCAGAAAAGCTCAGGCCTCGATGGGCGTGACGTCTTCACGCTCAAGCAGGCCAGCAACGGAACACTGGTCGCCGGAACCAACCGCGGCGTCTTTGAGCTGGTCTCGGGCAGTGCGGCATGGCGTCCCATCAACAATGTGGTACTGGAGAAGACGGTCTCGCATACCGTGAAATTGAAGAGTGGCAAGACCAAAACAGCTACTTCCACAGTCAGCACCCGCTCGGTGCTGGAAGGCCGGGTGAGCGATACCGACCTTGGACCGAGCCGCTGGTATGCGGCGACTTCCGCCGGACTCTTCATGAGTAAGGACCAGGGCAAGGTCTGGATGGGCGGACCGGTCGCCGGCCAGCAGGACGTGGTTTCGGTGCAGGCTCAGGACGGCCTTCTGGTCGCGGCCACACGCTCCAGCGTCCTGGTTTCGCAGGATGCCGGAGCAGCCTGGCATCTCGCGGTACTCGCCTCGTATCCCATTAATGTTCGCAGCGTAACCGTTGCGCCCGATGGCCAGATTTTCGCGGCCACGCACGAAGGCGCCTTCCACAGCGCGGATTCAGGCCAGAGCTGGAACCACGTGGTGGCGGGATTGCCAGACAAGGACATCACGTCCGTGACCTATGACGGCAGCCATAAACGGCTGCTCGCGACCAGCGGCCAGACCGGCGTCGTATTCGAGAGCAGCGACGGCGGCAGCACCTGGCAGCGTGGACCGGATTCCGGCTTTCCGCTGCGCCATATCAGCGTAGTGCACGGGCACTACGTCGGGGCGACGCCATTTGATGGTGTGATTGCGCAGCCGGAAAACGAACCGCAGAGCGCCAACGCCGGCGGCGGTTCCAACTAGCTCGCGGTTTTCAACCCGAACCCTTGCGCGGAGAGCGGTGACGCTCTCCGCTATTTGCTTTGCGGGAAATCGACGATCTTCGGGATTTTGGGCTGGAAGTCAGGGAGAACGGAAAATACTCCGGCATCGATCAGTGTTCATCGCGGCTACCGGAAGCCGGGTCGGGTTGATTTGGAGTCCCACCCGCCAAAAGCCAACCTAGCCCTCTTCAAGCTCTGAGATGGTTCTTCGATCGGCTGTGAAGGTCTGGACGGCGATCACGCAACTTCTACACGGATGCCGGCCCCTGCGCCCGCATCTGCTTGATTCTCTTAACACTGATCTGGTACTCCATTTGCCACTATGACAGACCAGAAAGCCGCGCGACCATATATGTGATGACGCGATTACTCCAATTCCGGCCCGTCTTCGGGATGGTTTGCCTTGCTCTTGGCCTGTGCCTGAGCCAGGGATGTGCCCGCTCCGAGCCTTTCCATCGGAGCGACACAGGTTCGGCGGCGGCCAGTGGACAAGAGCTTCCGTTCCATCCAGATGCTGATCAGGTCTTAGCCAGCGACGGCACGCATCCCGCAGTCTCGCCCGATCCGAAAGTGACCAGCGCCTTGCCCTTCCGGACTGGGTCGCGCGCACGCATTTTGCCCTCTGGAACTCTCCTCACCGTGGAATTGGTAGACGCGCTTTCCACTGCCAAAGTTCGGGCTGGCGACACTTTCATGGCGTCTGTCGCCGCTCCCCTTGCCATTGAAGGGGATGCACTCATCGAGCGTGGCACCACGGCAACTGGACACGTCGAGTCCGTGCGCTCGCAGGCGGGTTCAGGTTACTTCCAGTTAACCTTAAGCGCGATCACCGTCGAGGGCAGACCCCTTGCTCTGCAGACCTCGAGCCTGTTTGCCCGGGGAACCTTGCAGCAGCCAGACGGGGTTCGGGTACAGAAGGGCCGCCGTTTGACTTTCCGCTTGACATCTCCGGTCACGCTCAACGACTCGAACTCCATGGCCACTCGGCAATCCCCCGGCCCTACCACCGAATAAACGGTCTACATTCCTTCAGACTCCTGCCTTCCCGGATCTTTCAATGCTTATTACTTCCCCGATACAGCAGAAACTTGAATTTTTTCCAAGTTTTCCACAGGCTTTTCCCGATCTTGAGTGACATGTGCCCTTCGCAACCTCAGATTGCCCCTCCTATAGTGAGGTCGAAGTCGGAAGGCGGATCGCCACGCAGACTCGTTGCTCCCGTTTCAGGAACACCAAGGTATCGGATAGCCCATCGTGGGGTTTCTTCCGGGAATCGTCCCGCGCCACAGTAGCACTATGAATAC
>PLKR01000183.1 GCA_003140655.1 Acidobacteriaceae bacterium
GAATGGATCGCCCGTCTGGCGGCCGTTTCACCCAGCATGGGCCTCATGCTCGAAAGCACCAACCGTGCCTTGTTTGCCCCCGGCGCAGCCCACGACAACGCTCCCGACAAAGTCCCGGCCAAGCGTCTGCGCACCATCGAAGACGCTGGAAAACAGAAAGTTCCGTTCACTACGGGATTGCTGATCGGCATCGGCGAAACTCCAGAAGACCGCGTCGATACGCTGCTCGCCATTCGCGACTTGCACGACCGCTACGGCCACATCCAGGAAGTGATTGTCCAGAACTTCCGCGCCAAGCCCGCCATCCCCATGGCTCACGTGCCCGAGCCCGGCCAGGACGAGATGCTCCGCGCCGTGGCAGTAACTCGCCTGTTAATGCCCAACGTCAATATTCAAGCGCCTCCCAACCTCAATGCACCGTATTATGAAGAGTTGCTGCACGCTGGCATTAACGATTGGGGAGGAATTTCGCCGGTGACCCCCGACTACATCAATCCCGAGAAGCCCTGGCCTCATCTGGAGCAACTGCGCCTGCGCACCGAGGGTAAAGGGGCCCAATTGCGCCAGCGCTTGCCGGTCTATCCGGAGTTTTTGCCCATGATCATATCCCGGACCGGATTGCTTGCGGAAAAGCTTCAGGCTGCCCGCGACGGACAAGGCCTCGCCAGAGAAATGAGGGCCGCATGATCTGTGTGCTTACCGGCGGCACGGGCGGCGCCAAGTTCGTCGATGGTTTGCGGCAGGCGATCCCAGCGGAAGAAATCACCCTGGTGGTCAATACTGGCGACGACTTGCTCTGGTGGGGACTCTACGTCTCTCCGGACATTGATTCCATCACCTATGCTCTCTCTGGCCTGCTCAGCCGGGAGCGCGGCTGGGGTGTGAAGGGCGATACTTTTCTCTGCCTGCAGGCCATGGGGCAACTCGGCGAGCCCACGTGGTTTCACACCGGCGACCGCGACCTTGCCATGCACCTGCTGCGCTCGCGCCAGTTGGCGGAGGGCAAAACGCTTTCCGAAGCCACGTCGACGATTTGCGACAAGCTGGGCGTGAAAGCACGTATTCTTCCCATGAGCGATTCGCGCGTCGAGACGCGCGTGGATACGCCTTCGGGCGAGTTGAGTTTCGAAGAATACTTCGTGCAGCGCTGGTTTCAGGATCCGGTGAACTCGGTACGGTTCGCCGGAGCTTCCGATGCCGAGCCCGCGCCGGGAGTCATCGAGGCCATTTTGTCCGCCGACGCAGTCGTTATCGCCCCCAGCAATCCCATCACCAGCATCGGTCCGATTCTTTCTGTACCTGGAATCCGCGAAGCGCTGCGCAGCGCGCGCGGCAAGGTTGCCGCCGTGAGCCCAATCATTGGGAACGCTCCCGTTGCCGGACCCGCGGGCATTCTCATGACCGCGCAGGGACTCCCTTGCTCGATCGCGGGCGTGGCCAAGGCTTACGAAGATTTTCTCGATGTCCTCATTTGCGATACGCGCGACGTCGGCGCGGCGGAAGCACTTCGCAAAACTGGTTTGCGGGTGCAGTGTACGCAAACCATCATGCGCTCGGCCGAAGACCGGGCCGGGCTGGCTCGAACTGTTCTCTCGTCCACGATAAGCGGACTGCTATCTGAGGAACCTATCTCTGACAAACCTCTTTCGGAAAAACCTCTTTCCGACAAATCCGCGGCCCGCGCCGCCGCCGATCAGCCGTGATCCTGGTCCCCGTCAAGAATCTATCGGCGGCCAAGCAGCGGCTCGCCGCCGTGTTTGATCAGCCCGCGCGCACCGAACTGGCGCAGGCCATGTTGCACGACGTTGTGGCCACGATTGCTGCTTGGCCGCGCCGCCCCGCTTGCGCGCTGGTGACCAGCGATCCGTTTGCCATCGAACTCGCGCGGCAATACGATTTCGAAACTATCCCCGACCCTGCGAATCCCAGCGAAACCGGCGCCATCGAGATGGCCACGCTTCTCTGCGTGTCGCGCGGCATCGACAGCACCCTCGTCATCCCCGCGGACATTCCGCTGATTCAGGCCAGCGAGCTTGACCAGATCATCGCACATGCTCCGGACCAAGGCTCAGTTCTAGTTCCTGCCGCCGACGGACGCGGCACCAATGCCGCCTTCCGCCGCCCTGCGAATCTTTTCCCGTTGCGCTTCGGCAACGACAGCTTCAAACCGCACCTCGCGGCCGCCCGGGCCACGGGTAAAGCGTGCATCGTGCTGCAATTGCCCGGCATCGCACTCGACGTGGATAATCCCGAAGATTTGCGGCAGCTCCTCGCCCATGCTGGTGAAACCCGTACTCAGAGCCTGGTTCGCCGGTGGGCACTCGACGGCCGCTTTCTTGCCAAGGGATCGGAGGTCTCGTGAGCAAGCGCCCTCGCGTGGCCAAGAAAACGGCGGCGGAGCGGAGCAGGAAACCTGACGCCAGCAAGCGCGGTTTGAATCCGTTTCACGGCGGGCTCAGTATTGTCCCGATCCCGCTCGCGGATGAAATCAAGACCGGTGACTCGATCGCCGACAAACTGCTGCAATCGCTGCGGCAAAACGCTCTCACTTTTGCATCCGGTGACATTCTCGTCGTCAAACACAAGATCGTTTCCAAAGCGGAGGGACGCATCGTTGATCTGGCGACAATCAAACCCTCTGCCCATTCGATCGCCTGGGCGAACAAATACAAGCTGGACGCCCGTGTAATCGAGCTTGCCCTGCGTGAGAGCTGCGCTGTTATCCGGCGCAAGAACGGCGTGCTCATCACCGAGACGCGCCACGGTTTCATCTTTGCCAACAGCGGCGTGGATGTCTCCAACGTCGATGGGGGCCGCCACGCCCTCCTACTGCCCGCCGATCCCGACCGTTCCGCTCGCAAACTTCATCGCGAACTCAAAAAGCGCACCGCCCTCGCCATCCCTGTCCTCATCACCGACACATTCGGCCGTCCCTGGCGCGAAGGTCTTGTCGATGTCTGCATTGGCATGGCCGGGATGAAAGCTCTGCGTGACGATCGCGGCCGCCGCGATCCGCACGGCTACCTCTTGCACGCCAGCCTTGAAGCGGTCGCCGACGAACTCGCCGGCGCCGCTGCTCTGGTCTGCGGCAAGTTCAACCGAACGCCGGCGTGCATCATTCGCGGATTTCCCTACGAACCGGCCCGCGGCCGCACTCGCGACCTGCTTCGCCCCGCGGCCAACGACTTATTCCGGTAACCTTGCGCTACACTGTAGAGGCGTTGCTTGCAACATCTTGCCCGCTTCCGGCAGAGACGTAGCAAGCTACGTCTCTACGGAGGAACTCGTGCCCCGCGAACTCTCAACGTCGGAACTGGAAAATTTTCCCTCTCTCGACTGGTTCGACATCGCGCCGCGAGTTGCAAACGGCGTGCGTTCCGCTCTGGAGAGAGTTCTGGAAGCTCAAAACGGCAACGCTGTTTCGCAGGAAGAGGCTTACGCGCTGGCTCACACCGAGGGTGATGACCTGCTCGGCCTGCTCGCCGCCGCCAACCTGTTGCGCGCCGAACTTTCCGGCAACCTCGTCACCTACGTGGTGAATCGCAACATCAACTTCACCAACATCTGTTTTGTCGGATGCAAGTTCTGCGCCTTCAGCCGCGGCCCGCGCGAGTCCGACACGTATTTCCTTGATCCGGCTCAGGTCGCGCAAAAGGCCGTCGAAGCCTGGCAACTCGGCGCCACCGAGGTCTGCATTCAGGGCGGACTGCCGCACGGCCTGCCTCCCTTTTACTATCGCGACATTCTGCG
>PLKR01000343.1 GCA_003140655.1 Acidobacteriaceae bacterium
TCCCCGCGTAAGCGAAGGCCGGTATCGCGAGTGAGGCAAAGGATGTGGGAGAAAGCGGCGAGATGAACAGGGAATCCTGCCCGGCGATCACCGAGGTCTGTTTCCAGTCGAGCCGCAGGCTGGCCGTCTGCAGGCGCGCAATGCCAAAGTTGACGCCGTTGTTGGTGGCGGGAAAACCTCCGGCAAAATCGAACTGCACGTTGGCTGAAGTCTTCGCGCCGGCTAGCGTGGGCCCGAAAATTTCCAGGCCAATCTCGCTTTGCCGCAAGGTGGCTCCAAAGCTTGTCTGAGCCAAGCCAGGCGCGGCGGGCGGTTGCGCGTAGTCGGGTAAGTCCAGGTTGTCGGAGGCGCCGACATTGCGAAAGGCATTCATCAGCACAATTCCGGAGAGTCTAACCCGGTATTTGGCGGCGCTTTCCACCTTGGTCTGGTATTGCTCGTTAATCTTTGAGCCCAGCAACTGAGTGGATTCTTCCAGCCTCTGAACCCGGCCTCCCAGGTCCGCAGGTAACGCTGGAGTAGCGGCGGCAGCATTCGCGCTGTACAACGTGGATTCGGCTGGAGAAGACGAAGATGGGCTCGCATTCGTCGCCACCGCGAGCGGGGCCAGAAGCTTGCGGGTTTCCTGCAATTCCTGGCGGAGTCCCTGCATTTCGGCGCGCGACTGTGCATTCTCGGCGCGCATCTGCTCGATCGCCTCGCGTAGTTCGCGCACTTGCGAAACCAGGTCGTGCAGCGAGGCATCCCCGGGCTGAGATGCCGCCGCGGGCGTGCCTTCCTGCGCCAGGCTGAACCTACTCAGGCTGAACATGCTCAAAAGGACGAAAGCGGCTGCCGTCATGGCGCCGGTACGAAGTTCAGGGTTCTTCACACATCCTCCTGCGCGACATGCGGATCGTTGTGAAATCGAGAAAGTGGGACCGGGACTACCTGTCCGAATGTCGAATTGAGTTTTCCGTCGCTCGATCGTTGTCTACGGGCAAAAAGGGACGGGCGGTCAGTTCCTCGCCGCTGGCGTCCGTCGAGCCTTGTGGAGCGCGTCCGGGAAGCGTAATCCGAAAAACGGTTCGAGCGTCCGCAGTACGTTCCAGCAAAACCTGGCCACCGTGATCCTGCACAATCTTCTGTACGACCGTGAGTCCAAGCCCGGTGCCGTTCTCTTTGCCGAAGCTCACAAAAGGATGAAACAACTTCTCACGAATCGGCTCAGCAATGCCGGGACCGTTGTCCGAGACCGCAATTGTGACGGCGTGACCCGTGCGCTCAACCGTGACCAGAACTCGTCCCTCGCTGCCGGGAGCTGCCTCACAGGCATTCAGCAGAAGGTTGTAGAGGGCACGCTCCAGCTTACGGGGATCGAACCAGGCCAAGCTCGGGCCGCTGGAGCGAACCTCGATCAGCGTGCCCTGATGGCGCGGGTGCAGCCGCACCGCCTGCATGGCTCGCTGCACGGTTTCTACGATGTTGGCGTAGGTTGGGTTCAGGGACTCTCTGGTCCGGGCAAACTCGAGCAGCGAATCGATGAGATCGGTCATCTGGTTCACACCGCTGCGGACCTCCTGATACAGTTCTTCGCGCTGCGCCGAAGTGAGGCGGCCGTCACAAAGAAACTCAGAGTTAGCCACGACGGCGGCGAGGGCGTGGCGCAGGTCATGGGAAATCGAACTTGCCATGCGTCCGATCGTGGCCAACTGCTCCGATTCGAGCAGCGCCTGTTGGGTCTTGAGCAGACTCGCGCGCATTCGGTCAAAGGCTGAGGTCAGTTCCGCGACTTCGTCGCTGCCCCGGGGATCAAGAGGATGGTGAAAGTCTCCGTGCTCCAAAGCGCGAACACCTTCCACCAAGCTAGCCAACGGACGAGTGAACGTGTAGGAGATCAGGAACACCAGCCCGCTGCCTATCAGGACGGCTGTGAGACCCAGCAGCAACAGCAGGCGGTTCAGGTTATCGAGGAACTTGGCAGCCTGATCGTAGGATCCCAGCACGGTCAAGCGGACGGGAGTTTCCTGCTGGCCTGACAGGTCGAGCGAAGCGGCCACAAAATTCTCATGGCCGACTTCAACATCCCGGGGTCCGCTTTGCGAGAATCCCGCGGCCAACGCCCGCACACCCGCACTCTGGGCTTGATCTGGGGTCAAGGTGGTGGCCACGATTTCGTTGCCGTAGGAGAAAGCGACCTGGCTGGCCGAGACCTTGCTGACCTCGCGGGCCAGGCGGTCATCGATTTCATAGCCGATGATTAGGAAGCCGAGCAACGGACCTTCCGTCTTGGACCCGAAGTAAACCGGCTGCACGAAAGTCTGGTAGAGATGGTGGTCGCCAAACCACCAGTGACTGGAGTCCTCTTCATTCAAGGACCGCTCGAAGTACTTCTGCGCCGCTTCGCGGGTTAATCCCGCTGTTTTTGTGTGCAGAGCTACCACCTTGCCATTGCGGTTGACCAGCACCAGAAGATCGCTGCCGGTTAACGGCCAAACGTCTTTAGAGGCGTCCTGGATGGTAGCCGGGTCGTGAGCTGTCATGATGGCTCGCGTGATGGGCAGATAGGCCACCAACTCCGCGGAATGGGTCAACATGACTTCGCGAT
>PLKR01000386.1:0-1640 GCA_003140655.1 Acidobacteriaceae bacterium
CACGGCTCGACCGGCTACGGGCAGAAGTTCATCGACGCCATCAACGGCGACTGGGGCGGCGCTCCGTTTGAAGACCTGATGAAGGGCCTCGACTACGCAGAAGAGCATTATGGTTTCATTGATAAGACCCGCGAGTGCGCGCTGGGCGCCAGCTACGGCGGATACATGGCCAACTGGATCCTCGGCCACACCGACCGCTTCAAGTGCATCGTGACGCATGACGGCATGTTCAACGCCGAATCCACCTGGGGCACCACCGAAGAACTCTGGTTCAACGACTGGGAGTTCAAAGGCACGCCCTACGACAATCGCGCGATGTACCAGAAATGGTCGCCGCACCAGTACGCCAAGAATTTCAAGACGCCGACGCTGGTCATCCACGGCCAACGAGACTACCGGCTCGACGTGAGCGAAGGCTTGCAGCTTTTCACCACGCTCCAGATGGAAGGCGTGCCATCGAAGATGCTGTATTTTCCGGACGAAGGCCACTGGGTGCTCAAGCCGCAGAATTCACGGCTGTGGTATGAAACAGTGAACGCGTGGGTGGATCAGTGGACGAAGAAGTGACGCGGACTTCGGCAGAGCCCGCGTGGGAACAGCCGCCTCGGCTGTCCGCCCGAGCGCAGCGAGGGACCTGTTAGGGTTGGGAGCGTCACGAAAGGACGTCTTAAATAATGCAACTGTTTCACGGCGGTTTCAGCCGTGCCTCCGGCACTTGCCCGCATTACGTGACTTATCCCGCCAGTAAACTGGCGGGCTATTGTCGATGGTCCTCCGGGCCGTGTTTCTTGGAGCTGACATGCGGCGTCAGGAACCGGATTGGAGTGGAAAGCATCGCACGGCATCATAGCAAACGCCTTCCAGTCCTATGCTGCGCGCAAGCCGTATTTTCAACGATCGTCGGCGCGCAGCTGCAGCGGTGACCCCCTGGGGGCGGGAACACTTCCGTGCCACTGGCTACTCGTGGGGGAAGTGTTCCCGCTGCTGCCGGCCGGAAAGGTCTCCAGTTCGTCCCGCAGTACGGCTGTAGTTCCGGCCGAAACCTGAATCTCAATCTCCAGCGGGCCAGTAAGCGATCCCACCGAAGGGGCAAAACTTGCCAGGCCGTTGGCGTCGCTCTGCGCCGTGCTCTGGCTCACGCTGAGGATGACGGGCATTCCTGTTTGGGTGACAGTGGGGTCGCCCGGCGTCAGCGTTAGATTGTTTCCCAGCGGACGCAGCACGGTGGATTGAAACAGCACGCTCGCCCCGAGGACAGGATTGGGCGGCGTGGAGGAGTCGGTTACGCGGACCCTCAGAGGCTGAAACGCCGTCCCCGTGATCACCTGGCCCGCACCGGCTACGGCCTGCAGGTTCATCATAGCGGCGGCCACCGCGTTCCCATAGAAGGTTTGGCAAGGATTGTTTCCGGGCGCAACGCAAGCGGTGAGTTGCACGTTGGCGGTGAAGTTCGTCAATGTGAGTGTGACCGACGCGTAGCCGTTTCTGTTGGTCACCGTGCTCGCAGAACTGAGCGCACCGGATCCCTGCGCGATCGCGAAGTTCACGGTGACGCCAGTCTGTGGCGCGCCCAGGTTTACCACGCGCGCCGTAAGCGGCACGCTGACCGATGCTCCCTGGGCGATCCAGAGATAGGGCGT
>PLKR01000386.1:1660-2516 GCA_003140655.1 Acidobacteriaceae bacterium
CGTTGGTGGTCGTCCATCCCACGGTTGCGCCGTCCACCGGGGTGACGCCATCGGAAGCGAGCACCCGCACGATGACAGGGTTGGTGGCCTGGGTTCCCACTGGCGTTGGAGGATTCGCTCCCTGCAGCAAAACGATCTGGTCGGTAGAAGAGGCTCCGAAGGTCAGCACATTGGTCATGATGGAAGATGCGCCGCTGACAGGATCGTTGATGGCGATGGTCTGCGGTCCGTCACTTTGCGCGGGAGCGGCCACGAGCATCTGGCTGCCGTTGGTTGACAGCAGGGGCATGTTGATGCTGCCCAGGGTGACGGCGAGCCCGGGCGCAAAGCCGGTGCCCTGCAAAGTGATCGCGCCGCCATTGACAGACACACGTGGCGGACTCGCCGAGTCTCCGTAGAGCACATGAGCGTGGTAGTGGTAATCGGGGCGGCCGTCGCCGCGCAGATCGGAGATGCCGATGATGAAGCTGTTGGAATTCAAGACTTGCGCGTCGAGACGGCTCATGCCGAACGTCTCTGAGTTGAAGGGAGCCGGGGTAAGAGCCGGCGGAGCCGTGCCCTGCGGATCGCCGAGGGTCCATATGCCGACCACAGGTTCGGCCTTCGACTCGCTGGGGTCGCTGGTTTCATCGAGTGCTGTGACGGCTACAGACAAAGTGCGGTTGGCCTGGGCGGTGATCAAGAAGTAGGCAACATCGCCGTAGCCGCTCAACGAGCCGACCCAATCACCTGAGGGAAGAACCTGCGCTGGAGCGCTCCAAGTCTCCGTTGCGGCCCACGGCGGGACGGGCTGGGCGCTGCCGGCGAGGAGGATCTCCTGCTCAATCTGGCCGCCGGCGCCCACGGTCACCACGAT
>PLKR01000644.1:0-700 GCA_003140655.1 Acidobacteriaceae bacterium
CAATCTGCGCGCCGTCACCTGAATGAATCATTTCTAAGTAATTGTGTTCATTGTTCTTACTGTCATCTCTGGCGCCTCCCGTTACGAAAGGGCTTCCTGCTTTAGTCCAAGCGGGGGTGCGCACGCCACAAGTCAGATTCCTTCGACCGATGGCCTTGCCTCCGGCCAGGCCACCAATACGTTACGCCAGTAACCCCCGGGCGCAAGTGTTTCATTGATGAGCTTTTGGCCCGAGCTTACAGTGGGATAGGGCTGTGTTTCGTTTTGGGAACCGGATACGCCGGAGAAAAGCAGTGCGGACACGGCTCAAGTTGAGTGAATGCGACGGAACTGGAAGGATTTAAGGCGGTACATTTAAGGCGGTACCATGAAGCTGAAGTCGCTNNCTGCTCTGTTCCGACGAGAAGATTATGCGGGTGCTGCGCCGGACGCTGGGCGATCTTGACATTAGCGTAGAACCCTGCGCGAGCGCGGAAGTCGCTCTCCGCCATTTAACGCGAGAGCGGTTTGAAGCGATCATCGTGGATTGCGCCGGTCCCGGCGCCGCTGACGTGCTCAGCAATGTGCGGAAATCTCCGTGCAACCAGCGGGCGGTGGCGGTGGCAATTCTAGACCCCGATACTGGCCTGCGTTCGGCATTCGAGCTGGGGGCGAACTTCATCCTCTACAAGCCGGTCACGGCCGAGCGGGCCAAGTCAAG
>PLKR01000644.1:720-2832 GCA_003140655.1 Acidobacteriaceae bacterium
CGCGAATCGGGGGCCCGGTTCAAGGTGAACACCACGGACTTAGGCGAAGGTGGCTTGGCGGTCAGCTTGCCCCGGCGCAGCAAACCTCATGGCAAGTGGGAGCTGAAGTTCACGCTGCCGGGTTCCACCACGGCTCTGGAAGTGGATGCGGAGTTTGCCTGGGAGGGATCCGGGACACAGGTGGGGCTGCGTTTTCAGGATCAGTCCCCGGCAGTTGCGCGTCAGTTGCGCGAATGGCTGGGGCGGAATTCTGCCGAGGTTGAAAAAGACGACCCACCGGTCCGGTGCCAGCTTATGGATTTGAGTTTGGGGGGTTGCTACCTCGAGATCAGTTCGCCATTCCCGGTTTCCACGCGCGTAACGCTCTCGATGCGAGCCGCCGAAGCCGAACTGAGAGCAGAAGGCGTGGTTCGGGTTATGCACCCGGATAAGGGAATGGGAGTGGAATTCACCCAGACTACCCCCGAGCATCGTGGGTTGCTGGAAAAGTTCCTGAGCGTGCTTACGGGGAATCGCGACCTGCTGCCCGAGTTGCTGGTGGAGCCCGAAGGCCTGGAAACTGGGACTTCGCAGGAGTCACGAATTGCCGCGGCATCCGGTGAAGCAGAGGACGATGCGCTGCTTGCACTTTTCCGAAAGGCTGCGCTTCCAGCCGATATGTTCCTGGCGGAGTTGCGCAAACAAAGAGGTCTTGCTGCGGCTGCCGCGTCTATCTGATCGCGGAAAACGACGGAACTCCCCAGTCGGAATGATTACTTGGGAAGAGGAGTTCCTTCCGCCGGACCGCCGGCCACCATCTCGGTCTTAACCGTCGACTTCTGATTGGCCACCAAGTCGATCTCGGTCTCGAAAGTGTGGTATCCCGGCAAACTGATTTTGATTTTGTGCTTTCCCGGCGCGACCAGCAGGGCCTTGCCGGGCCCCTCGAATTCGGCGATGTGACCGACGAAGACGCCATCCACAAACACTGCCGCACGATTTGGTTTTACTTCCAGCTTAATCTCGGCGGTGACAGTCGGCAGGGTCACCCGGGTATCTTTTTCCATTTTTACGTCGATGCTCTGCTTTTCTCCGGCGCGCACGGAAACCTTTTGCACGAAGTCCAGGTATCCGCCCTGACGTACGGTGATGTCGTGGTCGCCCGGAAGGAGCAGCAGCTTTTTCGACCCCTTCAGTTCGCTGAGGTAGCCGACGTATTGACCGTCGATCCAAACGCCCGAGGTGTTCTCAACTTTTGAGGCACCGACCAACTCGACTTCCCCGAGCACTTTGTTCTGAGCATGGAGGGATGGAGAGAACAGCAGAGAGCTAAAGAGGACTAGCAGACAAGTGAGAGCACGGCCTTTGCAGTAATTCATAGGATATCTTGTGATTTTAGATGACGGCGAGGATCAAAAGATAGTTAGTTTTGTGGGTCAGTCCGATTAGGACTGACCCATGATTCTGTTTGTGCCGTTAGAAGGTCTTGCGGAATAGCCAGAATAAAGACCCCGAGAGCAGCATGGCGACTGGGAGGGTAAGCACCCAGGCCAGCGCCAGATTGCGAACGGTGGACCATTGAATTCCAGAATGGTTCGCGGCCATGGTGCCGGCGATGCCGGAAGAAAGCACGTGGGTGGTGCTGACCGGCAGGCCGAATCCGTCGGCGGCGCCGATGGTGGCCATGGCGGTGATCTCGGCGACCGCTCCTTGCGCGTAGGTCAGGTGGCTTTTGCCAATCTTTTCTCCGACGGTTACGACGATTCGCTTCCAGCCGACCATGGTGCCCAGGCCGAGAGCCATGGCTACGGCGACCTTCACCCAGAGAGGGATGAATCGAGTCGAGTGATCGATGTGTTTTTTGTAGTTAGCGAGGATTGCGGTGTCGGCAGCGGAAAAAGTCGGGTTGTGATTCTTTTGCATCAGGCGAATCGCTTCGCTGACGAGATACATATCGTTGCGGAAGTTGCGAACCTGGTCGTTGGGGATGTTCTTCATCTCTTTGTAGAGAGCGGTCTCGTTGCCGATGTCGCTGACCAGGGTGCGCAACGCGAGCATGGTGTTGGGGTTGAAATCTTTGGTGCGGATGTAGTCGGTAACGTCATCGTGGGCGTCGCCGATGGTGGCGTTGGG
>PLKR01000644.1:2861-3539 GCA_003140655.1 Acidobacteriaceae bacterium
TTGGAGCCGTGGAAAAAGCTGACGCCGGTGCAGGTGAGGATGAGCAGGCAGCGGATGTAGAACGGCGGCGGCGCGGCGCCCTCGGGAGCCTTGTAAAGTTTGGGATCTTTGATGAGGGCTTTGGCGAGGAGCAACAGGAGCGCGGCGCCACCGAAGCCCACGATGGGCGAGAGCAGCAGCGCCTTGCCGATGTTGACAGCCTGTCCCCAGTCGACACCGCTGGTGCCGTTTCTGCCGTTCATCAGTTGATTGGCGATGCCGACACCGATCACGGAACCGATGAGTGTATGCGAGCTCGAGGCGGGCAGGCCGAAATACCAGGTGCCGAGGTTCCAGATAATCGCGGCGACGAGTAAGGCGAAGACCATGGCAAAGCCGGCTTTGCTGCCCACTTGAAGAATGAGTTCAACCGGCAGTAGCGAGACGATGGCGAAGGCTACCAGACCGCTGGAAGCGAGCACGCCAAGGAAATTCCAGAAGCCAGACCAAACCACCGCGATGTGTGGCTCCAACGAGTGAGTGTAGATGACCGTGGCCACGGCATTGGCGGTGTCGTGAAATCCGTTGACGAACTCGAAGCCGAGCGCGACCAGCAGCGCGAGACCCAGAAGCAGGTAGGGCAGGATGGATTCGTTATGCACGAAGGAAAGATCGTGAAGCAGGCTGGAGCCGGCGTAG
>PLKR01000601.1 GCA_003140655.1 Acidobacteriaceae bacterium
ATCCGCTTCGGCCGCATCGACACTGTACTAGGAGCTGCATTAGCAACTGCCGCGGCGATCGCCACGATTCTGGCAACCGCCCCGTTGTTCGCCCATCAGATGACCGCCGACAATTTCCAGGCCGCCGAGTTTGCCCAAGCCCTCCAGCCGATCATCGGCCGCTTCGGCGCATCGCTCTTNNTTCGGTGAGGTCACCCACAAACCGCATAGCCTCAACCTGCCCATGGGAGAAGGCAAGTCGTTCTACGCAGTCCTGAGTTTATGCGCCGTGGCTGCCGCAGGCATCGTTCTAATCCCAGGCCTGCCGCTGGTCTACGTCGTTCTACTCGTAAACGTCGTCGCAGTTCTAGCCATGCCACCAGCGTTGGTATTCCTCTTCATGCTGGTGAATGACAAAGAGATCATGGGCGACCTGGTTAGCCCGCTGTGGGCAAACATGCTCGCCACCGGCGTGGTATTTATCCTCGCCGCCGCTGGCGTGCTCTTCGGAATCAGCATAATCGCCCCCAACATCTTCGCCGCCCTAGGCGGGACGTAGGGAGTCAAGAAACGCTGACCAAAGCTTCCGCGACCCGTGGAGCAGGCCTTCAGGCCTGCGTTACAAGCAGACTTGAATTGGGCTTTAGCCCCTGAGGTAAATGACAATGATCAAAAAAGACGACACGCACGCCCTACCCTCCGACCGAAGTTGGGTCTTATCGTCGCTCGAACACGATCAACTCGTGCGGGCCAAGAAGCATTCCATCCCCAGGCGGCATCTCAAAGGCCCCGAACTTCTCATCCTCTGGGCGCTTCGACTCTACCTTCTCTTCATGATGGCAGTGGTCGCCTACCAGGTATGGATTGCCCGCGCCCATCACTAAAGCGAAAAAACCGGNNTTCAGCCCAGTGGTCAGGACCACGTCATTCTGCTTTGTGCCCTCGGGCGGGTTGGAGACGTAGATATCACTGAACTGGTTCTGCCAGCCCAGCCATTTACTGATCTTCGTCACCAGCCCCAGGTCGAACGTTCCGCGGTACTCGCCAGTCTGCGTCAGGTCCGGATAGAGATACAGCTTCTCTGTGAGCAAAGTGCTCTTGCCTAACTTGTGCGTCAGCTCCTCGCCCAGAGTCAGGGCGCCGTAATTGTGTATCACCTTCATCGTCGCGGTCGTTGGCGGAGTCGTCGTGGCGTCCGTGACCAGCATCTCCGTGTAGTTCTCATCCGTGAAGTTGCCGCCAGCCAGGAAGTCCAGCGTAGTCCGGTCGTTCTTGACGGCGTGATAGCCAAGGCCCACGCTGCCCACCGAACGCAGATTCAAGTCCTGCAGCGCATTGCTTGAGAAGTCGGCGCTAACGAATCCAAACATTCGCGGATTGATATTGCGGTCATAGCGAATGCCGCCGGCCTCAGTGTTGGCCGTCGTGCTGGGAGTCGCCAGTTGGTTCGTCCCGTATATCGCATTCGTATACAGGCTGAGCTTGTCAGTACTCGTGGCGCGTCCGGCGTTGAACGCCAGCGCCAGGTTCTCCGTCTGGCTGTTGCCGCGGGTCAATGAAAAGCCCACGTTCAGTCCGCCATTCCAACCCTCCAACAGGCTCGGATGTAGCGCCTTCTCATAAGCCAACTCGTCGGCATCGTTGCGGATCGCGACCACGCTTTCCTTCGGCGTTTCCACCGGAGCGCCGCTCTTCGTAACCACCTCCAGGTTCCCATCGCTGGTCGTGATCGGCCCCACCACGGTTTGGCCATTTTTCAAGGCCACGTGCAGCTCTTTATCGGTCGTAATCTGCGTGATGGCCGCAAACTGCACCGTGACGTCTCCCGCGAACTCCGTGTGCAGCACCAGAGTCTTGCCGTCGGATTTCACAATCGTACCGCTCAGGTGGTCACCATTCTTCAAGATGATTTGATCGCCAAAAGCTGCCGACGCTAATCCTAGAAACACAATAAGTGCAACAAACTCGACTTTACGCAACGCTACCTACCTCCAGATTTTAGAGTCAGTTTCACAGCTCAAAAAGCCACAAATGGGGCCCGGGACTATTTGGAACGAACAGGGAACGGCTCAAAGCGGCGGTGAATCGGTGGAATCAAAGAGGACTACTACTCGCCAAAGGGAACCCGCTCAGCTCTTGGTTTCCTTGGATTCGGTGTTCTTGCTCTGCTCGGTCGAAGCCGGGGGATTGTCCTTCATGCCTTCTTTCAGGGCACGAATCCCCTCGCCCAGCCCCTTGCCGAGTTCAGGCAATTTCCTGGGACCAAAAATCAGCAGGGCAATCGCGAAAATGATGATCAGGTGAGTCGGTTGAAATAGACCTTCGAGCATCGGAACCTCCAAGAACCACGCTTTTAGCTGTTTATACGGTACTGGACGGGTATGGGGAAGTCAAACCTCGCCTCCGGAATCCAGTTCTGCTCAAAACCCAATTCTTGGCCCATTACTTCCGTGACCTTACCTCCGGCTCCGCCTGCGGGCTAATGTGGCGTTGGCGGTTCCGAACCACCGTAGACCGCACAAATAACGCAACCCAGCGAGCCAAACCGCTGCCGGAGAGTCGAGTGAAGCGCAAGGGCCTTTCAGTATTTCTGTTTCTTCTTGGAGCGGTTCTGGCTGCCCACTCCAGCGAAAGCCAGCCCGTGAACTCGGCCCAATTGATGGCTTGGCTCACGGCCGGAGTGCCCAGCAGCCGCCTCGTTCGCATCGTTCAAGAACGCGGCATCGCCAGCGTCCCCGGCAAGGAACAGATTCGCCAACTTGAAGCGGCCGGCGCCGACCCAACTCTGGTCCGCACTCTGACCAAGACCAATCTGAAGCCGTCCGCCGCCAAGTCTTCGCTTTCCGAGGGTCCGACTTCGGGGATTACGATCTCCGAGATTCCTGCAGTCCTGGTGCAGGCCGCCGCCGACGCCCGTAATCAGCGCTTCCACGAAGCCGAACTCGCTCTGCGCCAAGCCCTAAGCTCCGATCCCGAGAATGCCGCTTTGCACTTCGCCCTGGGGACGATGCTCCGCCAACAGGAGCTTTGGGACGATGCTTTCGACGAGATCACGCAGTCCGCGCAACTCATGCCCGACTTCCCCGAGGACCACAGCAGTCTAGCCTACAT
>PLKR01000410.1:0-2569 GCA_003140655.1 Acidobacteriaceae bacterium
ACCGCAATGGCGATCGTCCGCCGGCTGGAATCACGTTCTTCGCCTACCCGAGTTGGCTGGATAAGGCCGCCCATGAACGGAATTGTAGATGGTTAAGTTTTGATTGTCGATTTGATCAGGTCTATCAGGGCTTGCCGGTCAGCAGCGAATTGTCTGCAACCACCGAATCCGGTAGAATAGGGTTTCGCGTCAAGGCCTCTGAAAGGATCCATCGCAGTCATGGCACAACAGTGTGATATCTGCGGCAAGAAGCCGCAATCAGGAAACCGCATCAGCCACGCCCATAACGTCACCAAGCGGCGCTGGAACGTGAATCTGCGTCCGGTGCACGCCCGCGTGGGCGCTACCACCAAGCGCATGCGCGTGTGCACGTCCTGCCTGCGCAGCGGCAAAGTGGTCAAAGCATAGAAACGACTTAATCACAGAGGACCCGAACGTCCACGAAGAAGAGAATGAATATCGTTCCCTCGTGTGACTTTGTGTCCTTTGTGGTTTTTTGCTCTTCTACTGCACGCCCAGCAACTTAATATCGAAGATCAAAATAGCGTTGGGCGGGATGTCGGGCGGAGAACCCTCTGCCCCATAACCGAGTGCAGGCGGAATGCGCAACTGGCGCTTGCCGCCAACTTTCATTCCAGCAACTCCTTCTTCCCATCCCTTGATGACCTCGCCGTTGCCGATCGTGAAATCGAAAGGCGTCCCCGCATCGACTGAGCTGTCGAACTTCTTGCCCGTGGTGAGCCAGCCCGTGTAGTGCACGCGCACGTGGCTGCCTTCTTTCGCCATTTCGCCGTTGCCCACCCGCATATCCCAATATTGCAGCCCGGAGTCTGTCTTCACTCCGTCGCCGGTGACTTTCGTGGGAGCGTTGGTGCTGGGAGCCGTGGATTTTCCGGTTGCGCTTTGCGCGAAAGCGAACGCAGCCGTCATCGCGAGAATGACAGCAATCGCCACAAAATACTTCGCCATGCTTCCCTCCTGCAAAACATCTTAACCATTAAGAAGCAGAGAGATGCACCCGGGTTTCCTCTGTGTTCCCCCGTGCCCTCTGTGTTTAAGGGTTTCCCCTACTCCAGCGCGATCACATCAATTTCCACCAGCACGTCCTTGGGCAGACGCGCCACTTCGACGGTGGAGCGGGCCGGCGGAGCAGAACTGAAGTACTTGCCATAAACCTGATTCATAGCGGTGAAGTCATTCATGTTCTTGAGGAAGACCGTAGAGCGCACAACCTTCCCGAGCCCGCTGCCGGCGGCTTCCAGAATCTCCGACAGATTGCGCAGCACACGTTCGGTTTGTGCCGCCACGTCGCCCGCAGCGACTTGCTGCGTAGCCGGATCAATGGCGATCTGGCCAGATGTGAATACGAATCCATTAGCCTTGATGGCCTGCGAGTACGGCCCGATCGCCTGAGGAGCATCTTGGGTGGAAATAATTTCGCGCATGGTCAGTGGCCAGTAGTCAGTGGCTAGCGTTCAGCAGNNGCTCTAAAGTTGCGCGAGAACTAGCCGATAGAGAGATTAGGGAGGCTCATTCGCTGGGGGCAAAGTAGTCCGTAAAGTCGTCCTTATGGAAAATGAGATGAAATCGACACTGACTAGCGAACGTCTCCTCGGCAAGCGAGCAAGCCTCGCAGGGAGCGCTCCGGACTCCAAATCCGGGTTCCAAGTCGCTCTCGCCAGGATTAACCAGGAATTATGGCTGGTGCTCTCCCTCTTTATTATCGCCGGCCTGTTCAACTGGCTGGTGGCTTCTCACCGCATGATCTTGGGTCTATACACCTTGCCCACCATCTTCTCCGCTTATGTTTATGGCCGAAGACACGCCGTGCTCACGGCCAGTGCCAGCATCTTCATGGTGCTCATACTTTTGTGGAAGAATACTGGCCTTTTTGCGGGTTCGGCTCCGTTTGTGTTGAATTACGACCAATGGGCCGAGCTTATCATCTGGGCATGCTTGCTTTTGATCACGGCATACGCGATGGGAACTCTGTATGACAAGAAAGAGCGTCATATGGGTGAACTCCGCCAAACTTACTTTGGGCTCTTGACGATTCTGCAGCAGTTCATCTCGAACGACAAATACACGCACAACCACTCTTACCGCGTGGCGGTGTACGCCTCATCGATTGCCGCTCGCATGGGATTCGATCAGGATCGTATCGACGATGTTCGGGCAGCGGCCCTGCTGCATGACGTGGGCAAGCTCGAAACCAGCCGGGAACTCCTGCACAAAGCGGCCAACCTAACCCCGGAAGAGATGGAGGAAATGCGCAAGCACGTCCAGAAGGGAGTCGCCTTGCTGGAACCAGTCGGGGGATCTCTGCGCCGGGTGCTCCCCATTATTCTGGCCCATCACGACAAGTTCGACGGCTCCGGATACGGTCCCGCCAAAGGTGCCGAGATCCCCGTCGAAGCCAGAGTATTAGCCGTGGCCGATGCCTATGACACCTTGACTAGCGATCGCCCCTATCGCCGGGCGGTCACCCCATTTGAAGCCCGGCAAATCATCGTATCGAGTGCGGGATCAAACTTCGACCCTGCTGTAGTGGACGCATTCGTGAACGCCT
>PLKR01000410.1:2626-3897 GCA_003140655.1 Acidobacteriaceae bacterium
GAAAAAATACGTCAGCCGCAGCGACGACCACCGGGGTCCGGGTCCTGCTCGTAAGTGGCGACATTCAGACCATCGATACCCTTTGCGAGTCTATGGGAAAGATGGCGATGCACGTCGACCTCTGCTCCGACTTCGCCTTCGCTGCCAGCAAACTTTGCCATTCCAAGTTCGAAGCGCTGGTAGTGGATTTCAAGCAAAGAGCCGAAGCCCTCGACCTGCTCAAAAAATCACGTCAAATGACGTCTCACAAGGCCGCCGTCGTGTTAGCCATCTTGAATAGCAACGACGAAATGCCCAGTGCGTTCCGCGCCGGCGCCAGCTTCGTACTTGTCAAACCGCTGTCTCCGGTCGTCCTGATGCGTACTCTCCGAGTATCCTATCCGCTCATGGTGAACGAAAAAAGGCGTTCCTTTCGTTGTCCCGTGCAGATCCCCGTCTATGTTTCAACTAGTTCCCAGCCTGAGTTCATGGCCACTTCCGTCAATATCAGCGAGATCGGCATTGCCCTCACGAACTCGCTTGCGCTGCGGGTTGGAGACAGAGTTGCCTTGCGCCTGACGCTGCCCCACACTCAGGCCGCCGCGAAAATAAGCGCGGAAGTCTGCTGGTGCGACCCCGCAGGACAGGCGGGGATGGAGTTCGTTCAAGTCTTCCCCTCGGTAAAGGAACAATTGGTCTCCTGGCTCGCCGCCCGCCTGGAGGAATATCTACCCGACGAAACCGCCGCCCTAAAACGCTGACAAGCAGTGGTCAGTGGTCAGTGGCCAGTAAAGCGGGTGGAGCAGGCCTTCCAGGCCTGCGCTAAGCCAGCCCTTCTTGAATTGGGCTTCAGCCCCTGAGTTCGCGGCCCTACATAGGGTACTAATGTAGCTGACTGACTGTAATTATGGAGCCGTGCCGGGGTTATCAATCTTGTTGCTAATCCAACCAAGGAAATGGAACAGGTTGCTGGTGCTGTGCTGGCGACGACCTGTGTTCTTCAACCAAGCTTTGTAGTCCGAGTCGGTAAATCTGTTCATAAACGGGCTCGGGAAGGGCACGATTTCAATCGTGCCGTTAAGTCGTTGAAAATGTGTCCGCGCTTCAGCGCCCGGGGTACGCTTTTCGCGTGCGTGCGCGCGTGGCGAGTTTTTCCCGCAAATCCTCCCCCGCACCTCCTAACAAGGTTCTACTGGCCACTGACCAGTGACCACCGCCCACTGCTCCTAAATCTTCTGCAGCCTCTGCACCTCATGCACGCCAGGAATCTTCCGCAACCCGGCCATGATCTG
>PLKR01000609.1 GCA_003140655.1 Acidobacteriaceae bacterium
AACGAACCGCTTCGTGTCATCGGAGAACCGTACCCCTCGATTCGCGAATTTCCCCTTTTCGAAACTCGCATCACCGGCCGATCTTGACCGCGCCAAAGCCGCCATTTTTCCTGCCCAGCCCGCTTGCAGCCGCAACCCCTGTGTTTGCAGCCTTTATGCGCTACCCGGCGGCGTCGCGGTACTGACCGCCGTGGCCTCTCGTTCTGGTACATCCGTACTTTCCGGGGCCAAGGTCTTTTTGTATCCGCAGTCCTATTGTCGCTTGGCCCCACCCCGGCTAAACTCTTCTTTCAATCAGGAGGCTCCGCCTTGACCGCGTCTGAACGCCGCAATACCCAGAGGTTTCAAATGCGGCTGCCGCTAACCGTCCGATGGACGACGGGTGCGGCGGTCGGCGAGACCAGCACGGAATCCCGTGACGTAAGTTCGCGGGGCGTTTACTTCTTCCTCTCCAAGGATGTCAAACAAGGCTCTGCCATTGAGATCCTCTTGACCTTGCCAAACGAGATTACCCTTGCGGGCCCGGTGCGCGTGCGCTGCCTTGGTCGCGTGCAACGGACCGAAGCTCGCGACGAGGGCGCCATTGGCGTCGTTGCCGCGATCGAACGCTACGAGTTTCTGCGTGGTGACGAGGACCGGAAACAGTAGAAACGGTTTTGCTGGTTTTGCACTAAGGATTTCTTACAAGTTTCTTGCTCGCTCACTGCGGAGGCGGGCAGGATAAGCCGGAGTGCCTCGGCCCCTCAGCGGAGCGCTCCGGCTGCTTTATTTTCTGGTGCGGCAGACTCGCGTTCCGCGACTGCAACCGAACGCCGATCACCCGATTGGCGGCTGCTTTTCATCTTGGCAGAAATCTAACCGCCAGCCCGCCGATGGTGTCGTGCAAGGCGTGGGTTATCATTCCCGGACGCAAGCTCTTTCTCCGCTGCGCCAGAATCCCAAACAACAAGCCGTACACCGTGATCACCACCACGGCTTTTGAACCCTGGTAAATGTGGCAGGCCCCGAAGATCATCGCGGAAAGCACCACGCCAACCGGCGCGTTATCTGTCCATGCAATAAACTGTTTCTGAAGGTAGCCCCGAAAAATCGTCTCCTCACAGAAACCAGCGGTCACACACACCAGAATCCACACCATGATCTGCGCGGGACCCTCGGGAGCGAGGAAACTCAAACTCTCCCGCGAGCCGCGAAAGTGCAAGAGCGTAGATGTCAGGCCCAGAACGACCAAGGCCACCAACCAAAACACGAGCGCCACGCCGGTATCGCGAAATACATCCTTGGCGGTGTTCCAGCGCGCGCCGGTCACCTCCACCAGCGACGTGCGGTGATGCCGCACTCCGAATAAGACGTACGCCGTCAGCAACCACTCCCACACCATGGTCGTCAGATAAAAAGCCAGCCGGCTAGGATGCTCGACAGAACGCATGCGGCCTGCAGAAAAGTACATCATGCTCGCCCCTCCCAGCAGGATCACGAGCAACACCGTCGTGTGCAGCGCGCCGGNNCGATCGTCACGGTCGAACTCATCCGAACACCTCGCGTTCCTGGGGTCCGACCGAACAATCGCCGGCCAGGTCCTGTCCTTTGTATACGCGAAACGCGGTCGGGAAACTACGCGATCGTGCCTTCCAGGTTACACCTGAACTCCGAAAGCCTGTGTTTTCAGTCCTGCCGTTACCTCTAGGCCTCCTGTACTTCGGAGCAGGCGACTTCTACCAGGCTTATAAGCGAGGACGATCGGTGCCCAGACACAACACAGTTCGCAGAAACGGTTTTTGGTGGCGGCGAATCCGCCCGAATGGGGAAGTAGCGCGTCACGCGGCATTTGAACGGTCTTAGGGGTGCGCTGGATCAGGGCGTTTGAATCGACAGGAGTGCAAGGAATGGGATTGGAAATACAAACCGAATCGCTCGCGGACGTCAAGAACGCCACGAGCACGCAAGCCGACCTGGCAACTCAAGCGCTGCAAGAGCCGGATCCTCTAGCTCTGCAGGAGCAGGATCCTCTAGCGCTGCAGGAGCAAGAGCACCCAATGCCGGAGATCACCGCCGAGGATGGCCTCGCGTCGATTTCCATGCTGGAGCTGGCCGAGGTTTTGGACCAGCACCGCATCTGGGTGGAATCCGGCGGGGAAACCGGCGCAAAAGCCGACTTGTGCGGCGTGAGTCTTGCCAAGGCCGATCTGACCGGCGTCAATCTGCAAGGCGCATCCTTGCAGCGCGTAAACCTGGCGGGCGCCGACCTTTCGATGGCCAACCTCCGCGGCGCGAGCCTCGTGCAGGCGGACATGCGCGACACCAATTTGCTCGGCGCCGAACTACGCGGCGCAAACCTGATGGGCGCCAACCTCTACGGCGCGGAAGGTGTGTGGGTCGGCCGCCTGGGCNNGACCGTGGCGGCTTTCGACAGCTCGCGCGCCATCGAGGACGCCACCAAGGTGGCCCGCTGGTTTTATTTTCTGATGCTTTCGCTCAGCGCCATCTGCTGCCTCCTGGTAGCGACCACCTCGGACCTCCGCTTGATTTTAAATTCGTCGGCGATTCCACTGTCCCATCTCGGCAACATCCTTCCCATGACCGGCTTCTACTTGGGCGGACCGTTGCTTTTATTCGTCGCCTACGTGCGGTTCCACTTTTTGCTGTTACGCCTGTGGGGAGGCATGGCCGAGCTTCCTGCGGTGTTCGTCGACGGGCAAACGCTCGAGAAAGACGGGCCGTGGTATTTGATGGGCGTCGTGCGCCGCCATTTTCGCTGGATGCGCGACGGCCGCTCGCCGTTCGCGATGCTGGAAACCATGCTTTCCACGATATTGGCCTACTGGGTTGTTCCGGCGACACTGTTCTTGTTCTGGCTGCGTTATCTCGTGCGCCAGGATTTCCGGGGAACCTTGCTGCATTCGCTTTTGCTGACTCTTTCGGTGGGCGCGGCCACGTGCCTGCCTTCCATCGTTTCCAAATTCCTGCGTCCCGGCGAATTGCGCCATCACAAAACCAAGAACCTCCTGCGGCTGGCGTTTCTGACCCTGCGTGCGGCCCTGGCCACCGGCTGCGTGATCTTGCTTTTCTCCCTCGGTGTGAATCGCGGTCT
>PLKR01000639.1 GCA_003140655.1 Acidobacteriaceae bacterium
CTAAAGCTCGGCAAATGTACCGCCGCAGGTGGATCGACGCCTCATATTGAATTTACAGAGTCGAACTAACCGCTCTCCGCTCAATAGGGCCAAATAAGAAACGACGAAGCTAAAACTTTGGTGCTTATTTCTTGAGCGTAGAACAGGACTCGTCCATCCTCCCCGCGCACCCCTAGCCTGTGGACAACCTTTCCGATCCACGTCCAAGGTTTAGACGTAAGAGGGGCTGCGAGGGCGTCGGCCCTGAACCCCTGCCGGGACCCAGCAATTCTCAATGAGTGTAATCGCCTGGTTACAACAGTTATGGTTCAGATTCCGAGGCTCATCTCGCAAGAAGCATTTATCATTGCGAAAAGTGTGGCTGGGAGGACCCCGTCTAATAGGGGAGATACGTGACCATGCACGAGCAACGCGTTCGGCAGAGCTTTGCCAGGCAGGCCTTCATGTCCACTTTGGGGGCCGANNGTGCTGGATTCTGCTTGCGGTTATGCCGCCTTAACCGTGGCAGAAGACGATAAGGAGGTCCTCACAGTGGAGTTCAAGGTGAACCTCCTAGCACCCGCTGCTGGTGAGGTCTTCGCGGCCAGAGCGCAAGTGAAGAAAGCAGGACGGACGCTGACAGTTTGTACAGCGGATGCCTTTGCCATCAGCGACGGCAGAGAGAAGGTGGTTGCAACCATGCTGGCCACAATCATGGCTGTGCCGATAACCCCCGAGAAATAGCACGACGACGGCTGCGACGACGGCTCTGGCGGAACTCCAGTTGGTCTCAACTGTTGTGAAGTCGCCATATCACGCATTGACCTCGGCTGCAGGGGTTTTGAGTGCCAACGCCTGATAGCGTCAGTTGACAATTTTTGTGCAAGCAGGTCAGGCATGGTTGGAAGATCGCCACGCTGCTACTGCAGCTTCGCGTACTCCGCTTTGGCTTCTTTCAGAACGGGCACGTCGGGATCCGCTGCTTTCCAGAGGTTCAGAAAATCCTGGTACGCCGTTCTCGCCTTCGCCGTATCGCCGCTCATGGCGTATGCGCGGCCGAGTTGCAGGTGCGCCAGCGCCCCCAGGGGAAAGTTGATCGTAATGCCCGGATGATCGAGGATTCGCTGGAATTGCCCGGCTGCAGCGGTTCCGTTATGAACCGCCAGGTATGCCAGTCCACGAATGTAAGCCGGGTACATCGTTCCCAGTTGAAACTGCTGCGGCTCGCCCAATTCATAGGGAGCAGCCGCTTCTAAGGATTCGAGAGCTTGCGTTGAGTTGTTCGCGTTCAAATCCAGAGCGGCGCGAACCGTGGGCAGCCAGTAAACCTTTAGAACCGTCTCCGACGGGTAGTTTTTCTCCAGTTCATCAGCAAGAGTTTTGGCCTCGGCACTCTCGCCGGTCCGAGCGAGCGTCAAAGCCGCGAGCAGCTTCACGTTGCGGCCCGGAGATAGCTTCAACGCCGCCGCAACATCCTGCCGGGCGAGGGCGGCATTTCCCAACTCGGCTTCACGTAAGGCTTCGTTTATCTGCCACATCGCAGCGGACTCTTTTGCGTCCGACCGCACTGCGGCATCGACCGCCCGACGGGAGTAGTCGCGCGCCTGTGTGAGCCGGCCGTAGTAGGCTTCGGTGTCCGACTGGAAAGAAAGCAGCGCGTCCTCGATTCCTGGCTTCCCTGAGGCCCAGGCCACTTGCCGCTCCATTTCCGCGCGGTCGTGATTCAGGAAAGCCATCTGGTAAATAAACCAATGAAGCAGGTCACCGGCAAAGTTATTCTTTTCGGCCTCAAGCACGGTTGCTTTGGCTTTATCTAATTGACCGGCGCCAAGGTAAAAGGATGTCAGGTTGGCATAACCAATCGCGTTCGGCTCCAGGCGCTGGGCGTCTTGAGTCTCCTGGAGAGCCTTGTCATATTGCCCGAGAATTGCATAAGTAACACCCAGGTTCCCCCGTGGAACTGAATCTCCGGGATAGCTCTTGGCCCACATTTCGTAAACTTGCGTCGCCTGCTCAATTTCTCCCGTACCCGACTCGTAATACATTGAGGTAATGCGATATTTCTCGCGCTCGCTCACCCGATCGCGCAAGTCGTAGGCTTTCTTCAAATTGTCCGCCGCTAGACTTGCCTGGCCCAGATTGTTATAGACCACTCCCAGGCTGGCGTAGGCGACGGCAAAGTTGGGATCGAGCTCGATCGCCCGTTTGTAAAAAGGAATCGCTTCTGCGTTGCCCTTGGCACGAAATGTGGTCATTCCCAGGCTGAAAGCTTTGAGGGCTTCCAGCGACGGCGTTGTGGCTTCGACGGGTACATCGAACTTCTGCACGGAAGCGAGCGATTCCCCGAGCTGGGTCCTCAGCTTGGACGCGGCATTGTTCAGAGCCTTCAATACATCCTGCTTTCCGGCAGCTTGTTCCTGTTCTTTGGCCAGCGTATCTCCAGTGCTGCAGCCGATGGCATCGATTCCAATCACATACTGGCCGCCGAGGTTGGAGAGCGACCCGAGAATGAATGCCTTGCTGCCGGTCCGCAGGCACAGCTCAGCCGCCACTTCGCGCGTTATACGGTCTGTCGACGGGCGCCCCATCAGCTTCAGGGTCTGCGCTACTTTCCGCTCGGAAAGAATGTTCAGGAAAGGAGATTGCCCTAACTCGACGCCCAGCGCTTGTTTGAGTGCGCCATCGAACACCGCGTCTCCGGTTGTGTTGTCGAAGTCGGCGAGCACAACCGTGTCTTTTTGGCTGAGCGGCGCGCTTTTCGCCGCCGGAGTTGCAGAACGCGAGCGGAGATACAGGCCGGCTGCAATCGCTATGACAAGGACCACAACCGCAGGAACAACGATCCTCCAGAGCGTTTTCTTTGCACTCGACGGACCCGCCGGCAGCACTGCGTGAAACGAAGAGGAGCCGATCCCTACTGCGGCGGGAGCCGAACCAGAGGCTGGGACGTTCGCTGGCGCTGGAGTTTGCGAGGTTTCCTGCGCCGCCGGGACCGTGCCGGAGCTGGCTGCCGGCGCGCGTCCCGTTGCGCTGTCGCGCTTCAGCCGCTGCAGCTCCGCACGCACTTCTTTTGCGCTCTGAAACCGCAGATCGCGGTCTTTTTCCAGCGCGCGATTGATGATGTCTTCCAGCCGTGAAGGAACATCGCGATTAAAACGCACCACTGGAGGTGGGTCGGAATCGAGAATGGCTTTGAAAATAAGCGCCGATGTCTCGCCGTGGAATGGCACTGTACCCGTGGCCATCTCGTAGAGCACCGCGCCGAACGAGAACAGATCGGTGCGGGCATCGAGTTCCTTGCCCTTGGTCTGCTCCGGCGACATGTAGGCGATGGTTCCAAGCGTGGCGCCCGGGCTGGTCAGGTGTTCTTCGCTGCCGATGGTCGCTCCGGGCTCGCCGCCATCCGTCGCAGCAGCAACTTTCGCAAGACCAAAATCGAGGATTTTTGCGTGGCCTCTTTTGGTCACGAAGATATTGGCCGGCTTGATATCGCGGTGCACGATGCCTTCCGAGTGAGCCGCGTCGAGGGCATCGGCAATTTCAATGGCCAAGGTCAGAATGAGATCGGTGTCCATGGGATGACCCGAGATCTTGTGCTTCAGCGTCATGCCATCAAGAAACTCCATGACGATGAAAGCCTGCCCATTCTGCTCGTCGACCTCGTGAATCGTGCAGATGTTGGGATGATTCAGCGCCGAGGCGGCTCGGGCTTCGCGCTGAAAACGGGCTAACGCCTGCGCATCCTGCGCCACGTCCGCAGGCAGGAATTTGAGCGCGACGAAACGTCCCAGTTTCACGTCCTCGGCTTTGTAGACGACGCCCATCCCGCCGCCGCCGAGTTTCTCGAGGATTCTGTAGTGAGAAATGGTCTGGCCGATCATCGGCGAAATCTTAATGTCCGGAGACGTGCAAGTCAATGAAGGCGTCGGGGTTGGCGGGTGGCTGAACAGGTCAGTTGTTGTAACATCGCCGTTACACTCAATGACCAGCGGTCAAAGTGTGTAATCGCCTGATTTCGTCAACTTACAAAAGCCGCTAGACATAGCCCATGATGCGACAGAGCCTCATCGACGCGGCAGTGCCACCACCCGAGCAAGTCTTTTGATCTCATCGCTAACTCTGAAAATCACAGAAAGAGACGCATCGCCCGCCTCAGCCTGTCTTGGTTCAGCCTGAAATGGAGAAGCAACGTTCTCCGTTAGTGAGTATTCCGCCCTTCGGGCGGGAATTTTCAAGGCATGGGGGTTTTTCGATCCGATGGAGGTTGGGCGGCGCAAGAACGAGCTCTCACGCCCCCGTTCATCGTCTCGATGAGCCCACAGGGATATCCCTCGGCATGGTTGCGTCCCCGCAGTGCCCGCTTCCGTTTCGCCCGGCAAAATCATTGTAACTCCGCAACGAGCTGCCGTTTCTCAACATCCGGTTTGCCCGTGACTCCGCCGGAACCCAGACCGGCCAGACCCGAATCGTGA
>PLKR01000313.1:0-571 GCA_003140655.1 Acidobacteriaceae bacterium
GTTTGTACAGAGCGAAGGCAACGACGCCAGCCACCAACCCGATCGCAGCAGCGAGAAACGAGACCAGCAGCATGCGGAAGGCCGCCGGTGGTGGCGAGTCAATTGCCTTGCCAGTGCGGTTGCGCTCCGGAGCGATGTCACTCATAAGTGCTTTATGATTTTCCTTTTTCGTGAGAGGAGGCAGGACGCAGAAACGCGCTTTCGCTGCCTTCACGCATGATGCGGCGAAGAGCGGCCACTAGTTCAGGTCCGGCCGAGCGAATTTCGTCGTGATGATGAAGCGCCAGCTCGCCCAGGACCTTCTCGCCTTTCGAAGTGAGCGCGAGCAGCACCTCGCGGCGATCGTCCTGCGCGCGGGTGCGATGGACGAATCCCCCTGCTTCCAGGCGGTTCACCAACTCCACCGCGCTATGGTGGCGGATTTGCATGCGCGTGGCCAATTCGCGAATGCGCGGCCGCACTCCGGCCGGCATGCCCTTGATGGCCAGCATAAGCTGATACTGGCCACGCTCCAGGCCTGCCTGCTTGACCACTTGCTCGCTGAAGTGCAGAAAGCGGCGGATCTGGTAAC
>PLKR01000313.1:619-4322 GCA_003140655.1 Acidobacteriaceae bacterium
CGGCAGCCGCCTTAGCTCTTGGCGGATACGTACTGGGCCTCGCCGTTGCCGAATGACCAGTTTTCCTTCGGCACTTCCACCAGGCTGATAAAGACATCCTCCCGGCGCAGCTTCAGGGCTTCGTGCAATCCGTCCGCAACGGCTTTGTAGAAGCGCTGCTTCATCTCAACGGTGCGGCCACTGCTCAGAGTAATTTGTACAAAGATGCAATCGTCGGACCGGTGAATGCCAAGGTAATCCCGGTCAAACAGCAACTCGGCTTTGGGATGTTCGGTGACGATCTGGAAACGATCGTCCTTCGGGACCGTGAATGCGTCCAACAACGCCTGGTAAACGATCTGACCAACCTGTATGCGATATTCCGGCGGCTTGCCTTCGAGAAGATCGATTCGGACCAGAGGCATGCTTTCTCCTTTAACGAGGTGACGGATTGTGTTTCTATATCGATGCAATCGCCGCGTGATAGGGTGCTGCGTCCCCACGCTCCCGGCGGCTCCTGTGTTACACTTTGGAATTCGCAGATGATTTCCCGCTAGCATAGGACATCCGATCCGCACATGCTTCTTTCCAAGGAATATGTGGGCTACCTGGCCCGCGAAGTTACCAAGAAACTGATTGCCGGCAAGGCCATCGAGACTTCGGCCGTGCCCAAGGTCACCGAGCGCGTCCACGCCGCTCTACTCGACGAACTCACCCTCGAAGACCGCATCAACGACGAAGTCCGCGTCATCCTTGAAGCCTATTCCGAGGAGATGAACAAGACCGGCGCCAACTACCAGGAGATGTTCCGCAAGGTAAAAAGCGAACTGGTACGCAAGTACAAGGCGGTCCTGTGAGACTAAGCCGCGACAAGGTGAATGTGCTGGCGCGAGCCGTTGCTGACGCCCTCAAACAGATGGACGAGGTCGACTTCATCGAAGACCCCAACACCATCCGCCAGGAAACCCGCAAGATCCTCGAAGACCTTCTCAATCACGAAGCGAGAATCGACCAGGCCGCCCGCCTGAAGATCGAAAGCCAGAAGCGCACCATCCTCGAAGGCTCCCAGGAGTGGGACATCCTCTACCGCAAGTATTACAACGAGGAAGTGAAAAAGCTGGGGATCTGATCCCGAACCGCTCGGCGCAAACGTTGAGTCCGGGATCGACCCCGATTAACGCTACCCTAAGGCGGAATCACTTCCGATGACACAGGCATCCGCTGGGCCTCTGCCTGCCAACCGGGGGGAGCTATTCATTTTCGAGTGTGACTTTCAGGGGTGTGCGAAGCCGTGCGACGAATTGTCGCACGTAATTCTCCCAGTCTGTTTCCTCGGGAAAATCGCCGCTCTTGCTCCAGCCCGCGCCGAGATAATATAGGAATGGCTTGCCGGCCTGCGCTGGCGCAATGGCCAGTAAATTCGCAACTGGCGGCAAGCCCTCGTCGCTCGGCGTGGTGAGATCAGCTTGCGTCAGCTTGGGCAGCGTGGCGCTTTCGGTCGCGAATTCCTCGATCTTGTTCGGCAGCACGATCGCGCATCCGATGTTTCCGCGGTCGCGATCGGCGGGCTGCCAATAACTCATCCAACCCTCTTCTTGGTTCCTGGCGATCACACCGTTGCCGGGACGTTGCGCGATGCCAATCGCGATTTCGAACCGCGGGAGCTGGTCTCCGGCGAACATGCTTTCGGCGCGGGTCATGTTGGAACCGGCGTCAATGCGGATGCGCTTGGTTTCTGAGATTTTTCGTTTTCCGGCTTCCCAGGCATCGTAGGTCAACTCGAATTCGGAGCGGACCGGCCCGGTGGTGATGATTCGCGCGCTGCGGTAATTGCTCGACACGTAGTATGTGTGACCGTCCCAGATGCCGAGCCCGCCGCAACCCCGGCTCCGCCCGACACGATAATCATCCAATCCTTCGCCGCGATCGTTGTGGTAATCGCCGTTCTTGTACCACTTGTTGATCACCAGAGCGCGCGTGCTCTTGACCCACACATCCACGCCACTGCTCACCGTGCCCTCGGCGGGAATCAGGTCCTGGTGGTACATGCGATGCGCGATTCGATCGCTCTCCCAGGCCATGTCGCGGTAGCGCTCGCCGATTTGCCGGGCGTAAGTTTTCACAATCGGCTGCGGCACGGCAGCCAGAGCGGAAGCGTCCATGATGTAGTAGGTCCGCGATTCCCCCGGCGCCAGATCCGCCTGGAAAAGGAATGTGTCCGGCGCTTGCCCTGATTCGCTGCCATAAATCTGCGAATCGAGAATGCGGGATGCGAGGCCATCCATCACCGCCAGGTTTGTCGAACGCAGCCCCCGGCGGGCCAATCGAGAAAGGCTCAATTCCACCGTTTCGCAATAGCGGTACAAATGGGCCGGATTGGTCACCTGGACCGCCAGCGGCTTGGCATTCTCAAACACTGCCATGCGGTACAACTCGCTGCCCGCCAGCAGAAACGCGCCGACACCGTACACCTCGGTAGAATCGTCTGCGAACGTTTTCGGGTCGGACCCGATCGGTTGAACATGAGTCAATTTGCCCTCGGCATCCACGCAACTGGTAAGGGCAGTCCACGCTTTGCGAATCACAGGCTCAAATCTTGCCCCCTCGAGCAAACCTTGATTCACGCCCCAAGCCAACGCGTAAGCATAAAAACCAGAGCCACTCGTCTCCTTGAGCGGATAACTCTGCGGATCGAGCAAGCTCGAATGCCACAGGCCATCGGGTTGCTGGGCGGTCAGAATCGTCTCTGCCATCGCTTGGAACAACTGTTGAAAACGCGCGCGGCTCGGATGGTTTGCCGGCAACAACTGCAGCATGCGGACCAGCCCGGCCATGACCCAGCCGTTGCCGCGGCTCCAGAAGATTTTCTTGCCGTTGGCTTCGCGCCGGTCGAAGTAGGTGCTGTCGCGGAAGTAGAGATGTTCGACCGGATCGTAAAGATAGTCCGTCGTACGCCACCAATTCTTCACCGCAAAATCGAGATAGCGTTCGTCGCCTGTGGCAGCGAAGAGCTGCATCCACACGGGCGGGGCCATGAACAGCGAATCGCACCAGGACCACAATTGGGAAACCTGGTCGTAAGGCTGATGGAAATCCAGGCTTTGGACTTCCGGAGGCGCGGAGAGAATGGCCTCGAGCCGCGCCCGCAACGGCGCAATCATTTTCGGGTCGCGGTAAAGAAAATAGAGACCCGCGTACGCTTGGCCGACGGCCAAATCATCGGCATGATGCATGCGCGGCCCGGGTTTCCAGCCGTTGGCTTCGCCCATCGCGAGCAGCGCGTCACGGTATTTCGGGTCACCGGAGATGCCGGCCAGCGCCAGCATCCCTGCGTCTCCCGCGCCCTGCGTCCAATCGGTTGCGGGGTGCGCAGAAGGATGCGCGAGCTGCCAATCCGCCACGCGCTCCATAACCGAAAGAACATCCCCTGGCGTGAGTCGCCGGTTCGGAGAGTCCGCCGCGGCCATTGGCAATGCGATGGTGAAACTCAGGACGGCGATTCGCCAAATGCAGCGGCCATAAGAACTGAGCAGAAGAGCCTTCATTTTCATGCGGAGGCGCTTTGATAGGGATTGCTTATTCGAGCGCCCGCTCCGCCTCGAGCTTGGCTTGCTTCGGCAAAGGTCGCTCGCCCCAAGAATGGTGGAAGTTAAGAAAAGCTCCTTTACTTTAATCCTTCCACGAGATAGAGGTCTGACAGAATACGGTGATAGCCATATAAGCA
>PLKR01000625.1:0-1443 GCA_003140655.1 Acidobacteriaceae bacterium
CAAGTGCTGGCCGAGCCGTTGGGACGGAACACAGCACCCGCGATCGGCCTCGCCGCGTTTCTTCTGTTGCGCGAACATCCCGATGCGGTGATTGGCATGTTCCCCTCCGACCACGTGATCGCCGATGAAAAAAGCTATCGCGCAACCATAGAACGTGGAGTGGAGATCGCGGCCGCGGGCGAAAACATTGTGGTCCTCGGCATTCGGCCGAATCGGGCGGAGACTGGATACGGCTACATTGAGGCCGGCAGCGGCTTCAGCGGCGATGCGCTCCGCGTGCGCAGATTCACGGAAAAGCCCGACGTGGAGAAGGCTGCTGCTTTCGTGGCTGCGGGGAATTATTTCTGGAACAGCGGGATGTTTCTGTGGAGCGCTCGCACGCTGGCCGATGCCCTGCGCGAGCATCTTCCGAATACCGCGTCCATTCTGGAAGAGATTGCTGGAACCTTCGGCACGCGCAAGTTCTCGCACACTTTCCGCAGACTATATCCCAAATGCGAGAACATCAGCGTCGACTACGCGGTGCTGGAACCGCGTTCGGCGAAGGGCGAGCAGGCGGGAAACATCTTTTGCCTGCCTGCCGATTTTGGCTGGAACGATCTGGGTTCCTGGACCGCGCTGCATGAGCATCACACCGCGAAGAGCAGTCCGCCCGAGGGCAACCTTATCCATGGCGCGAGCGCATTCGTTCTGAACGCCCGCGGCAACTACGTGCATGCGCCGGGCAAATTTGTCGCGGCCGTCGGCGTAAGCGATCTGGTGGTGGTCGAGACCCCAGACGCGTTGCTGATTACCACCCGGCAGCACGCGCAAGACGTTGGTAAAGTGGTGAAGTATCTGGATGAGAAGAAGCTGCACAAGCTGGTGTAAGAAAAGTGCCCACTGATCACTGGCCACTGATTTTNNTATGGCTCAAGAAATCAAGTTCGGAACCGACGGCTGGCGCGGCATCATTGCCGACGACTTCACGTTCGACAACGTGCGCCGGGTCGCCGGTGCAATCGCTTCCTATGTATTGAAATACGAGGGGTCGCGGCGGGGTGTAATCATCGGCTATGACACGCGTTTCCTCTCGCAGCGTGTGGCCCAAGTGGCCTCTGCGGTGGTTGCCGCCGCTGGCGTTCCGGTGAAGCTGGCCAACGATTACACGCCCACTCCGGCCGTATCCTACGCGGTGAAAGACAAAGGCGCAGCGGGCGGTGTGATGGTCACCTCCAGCCACAATCCGTGGAACTGGAACGGAGTGAAATTCAAAGGGAAGTTTGGCGGGTCGGCCACGCCCGCCATCATGAAGAGAATTGAAGAAGAGCTGAACGCAGGGGCGATGCCGCAAGGCGCAAAAGCGGCTATCGAAGCGGCCGACCTAAAGACCCCTTACACCGCCGCGGTTTGCCGTTTTGCCGACATGGATCTGATCGGCAAAACCAAGTTCAAGTTCGCCAT
>PLKR01000625.1:1461-3611 GCA_003140655.1 Acidobacteriaceae bacterium
GACGGCGATGCCGACCGCATCGGCGCCGTCGCGGAAGATGGCAGCTTCGTGGACTCGCACAAGATATTCTGCGTTCTGCTGCGCTGGCTGCTGGTACGCAAGAAGTGGCCGGGAGACGTGGTGCGCGCCTTCAATACCACGCGCATGCTCGACCGCATTGCCGCCAAGTATGGCCGCAAACTTTACGAAACCCCGATCGGATTCAAGTACATCGCCGATCTGATGATGGAGCACGACATCCTGATCGGCGGGGAGGAATCGGGCGGCATCGGCTACTCGCGCTTTCTGCCGGAGCGGGATGGAATCCTGAATAGCCTGTTGCTGGCCAATGTTATGGCGGAGGAAGGCAAGCCGCTCGGCCAACTGGTTGCTGACCTGCAACACGAGTTCGGCCCGCACTATTACGGCAGGCGCGATCTGCACATTCCGGAAGAGGTGAAGCAGAGTGCGATCCAGCGGGCTCGGGCCGAAAGCACGCAGAGCCTGGGAAGCTATCGCGTGGTGAAGAAGGAAAATCTCGACGGCATCAAGTTTTTTCTCGATGCACCGACGAACGGCAACGGAGCGGAAGCGTGGATACTGTTCCGCGCTTCGGGAACGGAGCCGCTCCTGCGCCTCTACGCGGAGGCCGCGTCTCCGGAATTGGTGAACGAAATCCTGACGGCCGCGGAGAGTTTTGCTAAGAGCTAAAAACGGCGGTAAGCAGGAGCGCTCTTCTGCCCGAAACTCCACATTTGACGCGGCGTTAATGCGATACTTCTAATTGCGCATGACCTTCGCCGAAAACTCAACCTCAACCCCCGACTCGCCTGAAGCGCGCCGTTACAATCGGACCCACCGCTGGCTGGGGATTGCCGATTTTGTTATTGGCTCCGCTTTCCTGGTGGTTCTGATGGTTACGGGTTGGACGGACTGGCTGCGCGATCTTGCTTTGCGACGTGGATTCCAGAACTACACGCTGGCCGTCTTTATCTATTTGTTCTTCCTGCTGCTGATCAGCAAAGCGCTGGGCTTCGGACTCGACTACTACGGATTCCGGTTGGAGCGTAGGTTCCAACTATCGACGCAAAGACTTCGCTCGTGGCTGTGGGATGAAGTCAAGGGCTTCCTGGTGGGTGTGGTGCTGGCAGGGATCGTAGTGGAGTTGGTGTATTTCATGATTCGGCAATCGCCGCAGCATTGGTGGCTCATCACCTGGGCGCTGTTCATGGGGCTGTTCATATTGTTGGCGCAGCTTGCCCCGGTTGTGCTGCTCCCCATCTTCTACAAGTTCGAGCCGCTGGATAATGAAGACTTGCGGCGAAGGCTGGTTTTATTGAGCCAGCGTGCGGGCACGCGCGTGCGCGGAATCTATCGCTGGAAGCTTTCGGAGAAGAGCAAGAAAGCGAATGCGGCTCTCACCGGACTGGGCAGCACGCGGCGGATTATCCTGGCCGACACGCTGCTGGATAACTACGCTCCCGAAGAAATCGAGGCGGTGCTCGCCCATGAACTGGGCCATCACGTCCACCGGCACATCCTGAAGAGCATTCTGGTGCAAGCTGGAACTGCTTTGCTCGGTTTCTGGGCAGCGAACTGGGTACTTCACTACACGGTCGATCATCACATGTTCGAGGAGCTTTCCGATTTCGCCAACATGCCTTTGCTAGCCCTTACCGCGACCGCGCTTTCACTTCTGCTGATGCCGGCGCTCAATGCTTACTCGCGCTACAACGAGCGACAGGCCGANNTTGAGGCGTTGTTCCACTCACATCCCGCAATCTCGAAGCGCGTGGCGGCCGCGGAGGCCTGGCGCCGTGCGCAAGACGCGGGCCCGCAAGCGTAAGCGGACCTTAATGTCCCTGGGCCGACGAGAAGTCAACGCGCGCGCAGAATCTCCGCCACGCGGAGCAGATCCTCTTCCGTATCCACGCCAACCGAGTCGTAAGGCGTTTCGCCCACGTAGATGGCGATTCCATTTTCCAGAAAACGCAGTTGTTCCAACCGTTCACTTTTTTCGAGCGTTGACTCCGGCAGGCTCACGAAAAGATCGAGCGCGGGTTTCCGGTAGGCGTACAGGCCGAGATGTTTGAAGTACCGCGGCTCAGCGCCGTCGCGATCGAAAGGGATGGTAGCGCGGGAGAAATAGAGAGCGCGTCCGCCCGGAGCCG
>PLKR01000258.1 GCA_003140655.1 Acidobacteriaceae bacterium
TGGTCGGAATGAAAATGAGTAATTTCTCCATCATCGGCAAGCCGACGGCCATGGTCGACGCCGCGGAAAAGACCACCGGTGCGGGCAAATACACTGACGATCTCAGCGTTCCCGGAATGCTGATCGGGAAGATTCTGCATTCGCCGTATCCGCATGCGCGCATTAAACGCATCGATACCAGCCGTGCCGAGATGCTTGACGGCGTGGTGGCTGTGGTCATCGGCAGAGACGCGCCCAATCCTTACGGAATTCTTCCCGTCGGCCACGATGAGCACGCGCTTGCGCTCGACAAAGTGCGTTACGTCGGCGACAACGTTGCGTGCGTGGTCGCCGTTTCTGAAGCCATCGCTGAGAAAGCGTTGGAACTCATCGATGTAGAGTACGAAGTGCTGCCCGCCTACTTCGATCCGGAAGAATCGATGAAGGCGCAGACTAACCTCATCCACGACAACAAGCCGGGCAATCTGGAAAAGGATTATCACCACGCGTTTGGCGATCCCGAGAAGGGTTTTGCCGAAGCGGATCACGTGGCTGAAGCGCGGTTCATCGCGAATGAAGTCACGCATGCTGCCATGGAACCGCACTCCACGCTGGCGTCGTTCGAACTCGATCCGCATACCGGCAAGCTTGGGCGTCTCACGGTTTGGTCCTCGACCCAGGTTCCTTACTACTTGCAGCACAAGCTATCACTCGTGCTGGAAATGCCGATGGCGCAGATTCGGGTGATCAAGCCGTTGGTGGGCGGCGGATTCGGCGGAAAGAGTGAAGTTATTCCGCTGGAGATCATTGCTGCGGTTGCAGCGCGGAAGGCCCACGCGCCGGTAAAGATTACGTATACGCGGGAAGAAGTGTTCTGGGCGCATCGCGGGCGTCCGCGGACCATTATCGATCTCAAAACCGGAATCAAGGATGACGGCCGCATCACGTGCGTGAAAGCGCGCGTGGTGCAGGATGGCGGCGCGTATTGCTCCTACGGCGTGGTCACAATTCTTTATTCTGGAGCGCTGCTGGGCGCGCTGTATGACATTCCAAACATTCAATATGACGGTTACCGCGTGCTTACCAACAAGCCTGCCTGTGGCGCCATGCGCGGCCACGGGACTGTAAATGTGCGCTTCGCCTTCGAATCGCAACTGGATGAACTCGCTGCGAAGATCGGAATGGATCCGGCGGAAATTCGGCAACGCAATCTGCTCAAGCCTCCGTGCATTACGGTGAACGGCCTGCGCGTCCAGAGCTACGGGCTACCGGAGTGCATTGAGAAAACGGTTGAGCGCTCGGGCTGGAACCAACGCAGGGGCAAACTACCCAGGGGGCGAGGCCTGGGCATGGCTTGCAGCCACTACGTGAGTGGCGCCGCGAATTCGATCATCCGTTCCGACATGCCCCACTCGACGGTGAACATCAAGATCGACCGCGACGGAGGCGTAGTAGTGTACACGGGTGCGTCCGAGATCGGCCAGGGGTCGGATACGATGACGGCGCAGGTCGCTGCCGAAGTGCTGGGATGTTCGCTGGCACGCGTAAGAGTAATTGCAGCCGACACGGACCTCACACCCATTGACATCGGCTCTTATTCCAGCCGCGTGACCTTCATGGCGGGCAACGCGACGCTGCGTGCGGCGGAAGACGTGAAGAAAAGAATCGCAGCGGCAGCGGCGAAGAAGATGAACTGTGCGGCTGAAGACCTGGTCTTTCGCGACGATCTCGTCGTCAAGAAGGGCAGTGCGCCTCCTGCCGTAAAGAAGGATCAAGCTGACGAAGTGGAAGTCACGCAGGCCGGTGCCTCGGTCAGTGGACGCGTCGAAGGGCAGATTCTGCGCGGCTCGTTGCAGCAGAAGCGCAAAGAGGAAGGCCCGAAGGAATGGATGACTTTCGAGGAAGCCGTGGTCGCCGCGATCGACTTCCACGGCGCGCTCACTGGGACAGGTTCTTACGCGCCTCCGCCCGAGGCGCGCGGGGGCAAACACAAGGGCGGAGGCGTGGGACCGTCGCCTGCCTACTCTTATTCGGCGCAGGTGGCCGAGGTTAGCGTGGACGAAGACACGGGCGAGGTCACAGTGCACAAAGTGTGGGCCGCGCACGATTGCGGGCGCGCGCTGAATCCGGTTTCGGTGGAAGGGCAGATCATTGGTTCCGTGTGGATGGGCATGGGGCAGGCGCTCACCGAAGAAATGGTTTGGAAAGACGGCATGCTGATGAACGCGGGAATGCTGGAATACCGCAGTCCGTCGTCAGTGGAGTCGCCCGAAGTCGAAGCCATCATCGTGGAGAGCATTGATCCCGAAGGTCCGTTTGGCGCCAAGGAATGCAGCGAGGGATCACTGGCAGCAACCATTCCAGCAATTTCGAATGCGATTCATGATGCGGTCGGGGTGCGCTTGCATGAGTCTCCGTTCACGCCTGAGCGAGTGTTGGCGGCATTGCGGGCGAAGAGAAAAGACAAAGCTTTGAACCTGACCGAGGGCGTGGACCCAACGGCGCCTGCGCGGTTTCGCGAGCATGGCGGATCACTTTGCTTCAAGGGCAAAGGACCGGAACGGCATGCGCTCGATCCGGCGCGCCGCGAGGCGCCAGCGTCGGCGGGAGGTGCGGATTGAGCCTTCCACAGTTTCGGCTGCTTAGGCCGCGTGCGGTTGACGAAGCCGTTGCTTTCCTCTCTAAACATGCAAACAACATCCGCGTGCTCGCTGGCGGCACGGATCTGATTCCCTCGATGCGGCAAAAACTGTTTGAGCCGGAGTACGTGCTCGATCTGCGCGGCATCGGCGATCTGCGCGGAATCCGGCCACAAACCAGCGGAGCGGTGGAAATCGGGGCGCTCACCGCGCTCAGCGCAATCGAGAAATCACCATACCTGCGCCAACACTTTCCGGTGCTCACCGAAGCGGCGGCGACCGTGGCATCGCCGGTGCTACGCAATATGGGGACGCTGGGTGGTAATATCTGCCTCGATACTCGCTGCCTTTGGTACAACCAATCGCTGACCTGGCGCAAGGGTTGCGGATTCTGCATTAAGAAGGATGGCGATCTCTGCCATGTCGCTCCAGGTGGAACGAAATGCTGGGCTGCGTTTTCCGGAGATACGCCGCCGGCGTTACTCTGTCTGAACGGGAAAATTGAAATCGCCGGCCCAACTGGTATGCGTCGCATTCCGTTGGAAGAGTTCTATACTGGAGACGGCGAGAATTATCGCAAACTGCTGCCGACCGAACTGGTCACGCGCGTGTTCCTGCCTGCAGAATCGGCGGACTATCGCGGCGTCTATCGCAAGCTGCGGGTTCGCGGGTCCATCGATTATCCGCTGGCCGGCGTCGCAGTCGTGATGAAGCGGTCGAACGGCCACGTGGCGGATGCGCGCATCGCAATGACGGCGGTGAATCCCGCGCCCGTCCTCGTGCGCCGGGCCGGGGAGATGCTGATCGGAAGGATCGTTGACGACGCTTTGGCGGAAGCGGCCGGCGACGTGGCCGCGCGCACATCCAAGCCTCTGACCACATCGGCGCTCACACCGGAGTACCGGCGCGAGATGATTCGAGTGTTCACCAAACGCGCGGTGCTGGCTGCGGCGTGCAATTGAGGCAAACAAAGTGAGCTCCATCGAATGATCACAGACTGTCACATCCACATCTCGCCGATGGAGATGTTCAAACCCCACGCGCTGGAACTCATGAAAAAGAAGCGCGCGAACTTCGAAGAGATTGCCGAGCTCTGCCGTTCGCCCAAGGCATTCCTGAAATATCTCGACGCCTGCGGCATAGACCGCGCAGTGCTCATCAACTACGTGGCGCCCGAGGTGATCGGCTTCACCAACGGCGTGAATCAGTTCATTGCGGACTATGTTAAAGAGAACCCAAAACGATTGCTTTCCTGCGGTAGCCTGCATCCGCGGCACACCACGAACGTTTTGGCCGATATGGAGCAGATTCTGCGGCTGGGAATCCGCATGATCAAGATCCATCCTCCGCACCAGCTTCTGTTTCCCAACGACTATCTGAACGGCGTTAAGGAACTGGAGATCATTTATCGTGCCGCCGAGGCCAACGGTCTGCCCGTGATGTTTCACACGGGAACGTCCATCTTCCCGGGAGCGCGAAACAAATACGGCGATCCCATGTACGTGGATGACGTCGCCGTCGATTTTCCCAAACTAAAGATCCTGCTGGCACACGGTGGCCGTCCACTCTGGATGCAAACCGCGTTTTTTCTGATTCGCCGCCATGCCAACGTCTATCTCGACATCAGCGGCATCCCGCCCACGGCCTTGCTCAAGTACTTCCCACGCCTCGAGGAGATAGCTCACAAGACTCTATTTGGCACAGACTGGCCGGGTCCGGGCGTACCGGACATCAAGAAGAATCTTGATGAATTCCGCGCGTTACCGCTGGAAAAAAGGCTTCAGGAGCAGATTCTCAGCAAGACAGCGCTGAGCATCTGGCCCGCTTGATCTCGCCTTATTTCGGTTTCCACAGTCCGATCGTGTTTCCGTCCGGATCGGCAAACCAGGCGAAGGTTCCCGTTGGAATCTCGACCGGCGGCACGAGCGTCTTGCCGCCCAGCTTGCCGGCCTTGTCCAGATAGCCCTGCACATCATCCACTTGCACGTAGAAGGTCGTGTAGTGGCGCGGTTCATGGCCAAGGGCGGTAATGTGACCATGAATGCCACTGCCCGCGCCGGTATTGATCATGGTTGCCGGGCCCATGGCCTGCATATTCCAGCCGAAGAGGCCGGAGAAGAAGTCTGCGGTCTTGGCGCTGTCGCTGCAGCCGATTTCGAAGTGAACTACGGGTTGTCCCATCGCCATCTCCTTTTGCGAAATGGCGGACATGATAGCACAGAAGCCTGCGGGAAAATATTAAGAGGTCATGAATCATGGACTTGTTTGGGGCCGGAGACAAAAGAAAAGCCCGCGCCGAAAACGCGGGCCTGTGATCCAGTTGTTCCCTACTTGCCTGCCTTCGCGGCGTCTCCTTTAGTTCCAGCGAGTTCGTCGGCCAGGGCGCTGGCGCCATAGATCTTGCGCAGCGCTTCCTGAATTCCGCGCGAGTCCACGGACACGGCGCGGCTCTGCACTTCACTGTAGGCAAAGTTTGCCGACAGCGACTCGATGTTGCCGTCGAAAATGATGCCTACGACTTCGCCCTGCTTGTTAATCGTAGGCGAGCCGGAGTTGCCCCCGATGATGTCGGCAGTCGAAACGAAGTTCAGCGGAGTCTTCAAATCCAGCTTTGACTTCGCATTCATCCAGCTTTCCGGCAGCTTATACGGAGGCTCGTTGTTGTGTTCCGCCGCGTGCTCATAAGCGCCGCCCATGATCGTGAAGTAAGGAATGTCTTTCCCATTCTCTTTGTAGCCCTTCACCGCACCGTAACTCAGGCGGAGCGTGAAGGTGGCATCTGGCGGCTGGCTGAAGCCGCTCTGGGCAAAGCGGGCTTTCGCAATGAGCGTTCCATTGAGGCGCACCACGGAGTCAATCTTATCGTCAAACTGCTTGCGGACGGCCAAAGCATCGGGCTCGATCGCGCGCATGGCGACGATCAGCGGGTCGCTGCTTGCCTCGATTGCAGCCTGCCCGCCCTCGTAAAGCTGCTTGCGCACAGCGACCTCATCCAGCTTGGTTCCTGCAATCATGTCTTTCGCTGCATCGGCGGGAGTCTTGCCATTCAGGACCTTCTGCACGTCGGGGTTGTCTTTTCCGAGCCCGGCTTGCATCTCAGCCAGCGAATCCGCCAGAAGAACCGTGTCGAGACTCTTGTAAACCGGCGCCGGCGAGAACAACTGCTGCTCCAGCGATGGCAGCCCGGAATCGCGGAACTCACGCAGCCGGTCGCCGTTGGGCTTTGGTTTCTCCTCCGCTGCTCGTACCAGCAGCCGCGCGATCTGCGGCAGGCCCGACGCAAATCCGCGCAGACGCTCCAGGTAGCTGAGTTGAAAATAGATGTCGCGTTGCAGCTTCTCGGCCTGCGCAATCTGATCCCAGGGATCGGCCGTACCCGCATTCTTCGCTTCCGCTTTGTATGATGCCCGGAGCTTCGCTTCATCGGCAGCCTTGGCGTCCATAATCGATTTATCCATCAAGCCGGCCTGGTATCCCGTAACAGCCTTCTGCCCATTTTGCAGGCTGAAGAGATCCTCTTTGGCGATGCGGGCATTCTCTTCCGACTGCTTGCTGAAGTCCTGCAGCAAGGCGATGCGGCGTCTTAGCAAGGCCAGGACTGAGGGATAGACAACGTCGCGGGTGAACTCCAGTTGAGCCAGCGTCTGCTGGCGGCTGGTACTNNCCATCTTCGTAGACGCGGAAGAAAGTGATGTCAAGATCGTAGCGGGGATAGGTGAAGTTGTCGGGATCGCCACCGAAGAACGCGGCGTCAAACTCGGGCGCAAAGACCAGGCGCACATCCGTGTACTTCTTGTACTTATATAGGTTATAAACCTGGCCGGAGTAGAAGGTGACCACGTCGCAGCGCAGCCCGGTCGAAGTCGAACAGTCCTTTTCGATCTGTGACATGGCCGCGCGCTGAGCCTGTCCCGCATCGGCGGCCGACATTCCCGGTTTGACTCCGGCATTCACCTTATCGGTTACGTCCTCGATCCCGAGCAGTTCGTTCAGTTCGAGATTCGGGCACTTGGCCTCTTCGGCCTGAGTCTTGGCGTAGAAGCCGGTCTTGATGTAGTCGTGGCCCTCGCTCGAGAGCTGCTGCACGCACCCCGCGCCCACATGGTGGTTGGTGAAGGTCAAGCCATCGGCGGAAACAAAGGAACCGGAGCCCCCATTGTTAAAGCGCACCGATGACAGCCTTACATGATCCAGCCACTGCTGCGTCAGCTCGAAACCATACTTGGCCTTGATCTTGTCCTTGGGGGCTTCGTTGTAGAGCCACATGCCCTCGTCGGCCGAAGCCACAGTGGAAAACAGAAAGGACAGGGCAAGGCAAATCGAAAACAAACGCTTCATCAGGATTCCTCCGGGTGGGAATTAAGGCGCGATTACAAGTTTCTCGGCGTGTCATGAACGAACCATTCACTATACCCTGTGAGATTAGATCGTGGCAAAGATGCTTGCGCTGTCCGCCCAGATCCTGGCAGAGCGCTTCCGCCTATGCACCCGTCATCGTCCATCGTGCACCGAAGTCACCCGGGCCGTCTGGAATGTGAGCCTTTTTTCGGGTATAAAGGAAAGTTGGATTCGCCGCGCATCCCCTCGCGCGGCTCCGGCAACGGTAATCAATCTAATCAAGTGAGAGACTATGTCGAGCGTGACCAGCACTCCTGCCCCGAAAGGACTGGAAGGCATTGTTGCTACCAACTCCAGTATTTGTTACATCGATGGCGACCTCGGCGTTCTTGCCTATCGCGGCATTGACATTCATGAACTGGCCCGCCACTCCAATTTTGAAGAGACTTGCTACCTGCTTTGGTTTGGGCGTTTGCCCAATCAAGGCCAGCTAAAGGATCTGCGGGAGCGTCTGGCGCAAGAGCGTCACCTTGACCCGGCGATCATTCAGTTTCTGCGCAACGCCCCCAAGACCGCGCTGCCCATGGATGTGCTGCGCACCACGGTTTCGGCGCTGGCCTTCTACGATGCGGACGAAAAGAATAACGATCACGATGCTAATGTCCGCAAAGCCATCCGGCTGACTTCTCAGATCGCAATGATCGTCGCTGCCTATGACCGCATTCGCAAGGGCAAGCCAGTCGTCGATCCGGACCGCTCGCTCTCGCACGCCGCCAATTTCCTGCTCCAGTTGACTGGAGCCAAGCCTTCTCCCACGGCTGAACGCGCGCTCGATATTGCCCTCATCTTGCATGCGGACCACGAACTGAATGCGTCTACGTTCGCGGCTCGCGTGACGGCCGCGACTTTGTCGGATATGCACTCAGCGGTTACATCCGCCATCGGCGCGCTCAAAGGACCCCTGCATGGCGGAGCGAATGAAGCGGTTTTCCGGATACTGGAAGCGATTGACCGCCAGAAATCCGATCCCATCGAGTACGTCCGCAGTATGCTGGCGCAAAAGAAGAAAATTCCCGGCTTCGGCCATCGTGTGTATCACACCGAAGATCCGCGGGCCACGCACCTGCGCGCCATGTCGCGGGACCTGGGCCGTTCCAGCGGTCAGCCTCAGTGGTATGAGATGTCTGAAAAAATCGAAAAACTCGTGAAGGCGGAAAAGAAGTTGAACGCCAACGTGGACTTCTACTCCGCTTCCACCTACCACGTGCTGGGCATCGATGAAGATCTGTTTACCCCCGTATTCGCTGTCTCGCGCATCAGCGGCTGGGCAGCGCACGTCATCGAGCAACTCGACGACAACCGCCTGATTCGTCCGCGCGCTGAATATCTCGGACCGGACTATCCCAACCCTTATGTAGCCATGGAAAAGCGGTGAGTGATCGGAACTGATGGATCGACAAGCGTACGGTGCGGGATAGTTCCCGCCTTTCTCCGAGCGTCGTTCGGGGCGCCATTGTGCTTTGTCAGCGAATGATTCCGCCAGGGCACCCCAAGGAAAAGCAGGTAGAATAGTAGGGGTTATGCTCCGCATTTACCTCGACAACAACGCCACCACGCCGGTTCTGACGGAAGTGCTGGAAGCCATGCGCCCGTATTTTGGCGAGCGTTTTGGCAACGCCTCGTCGATCCATCACCATGGACAGGAGACGCGGGCTGCTGTGGAGCGGGCGCGGGATGCGGTCGCGAGGTTGCTAGGCTGTCGGGTCGCGGAGGTCGTCTTCACCAGCGGTGGGACCGAGGGCGACAATCTGGCAATCGTGGGATTGACCATCGCGGGCGATCACGTCGTTACTTCGAGCATCGAGCATCATGCCGTGCTGCTCACCTGTAAGCATCTGGAGGAAAACGGTTGCGAAGTTACGTATGTGCCGGTGGATGGCCGCGGGCTGGTCGATCCCGACGATGTGCGGCGGGCATTGCGGTCCAACACGAAGCTGATTTCGATCATGATGGCCAACAACGAAACCGGAGTGTTGCAGCCAGTCGAGGAGATTGGAAAGATTGCCGCGGAGGCTGACGTTTACTTCCATACGGATGCGGTGCAGGCCGCGGGCAAGGTTCCGATTGATGTGAAGCGAATCGCCTGCGACGCGCTATCGATTTCCGGCCACAAGATGCACGCGCCGCAGGGTGTGGGTGCGCTTTACGTTCGCAGGGGAACACATCTTCAGCCGCTTTTTTTTGGCGGGCGGCATGAACGGTCGCGCCGCGCCGGAACGGAGAATGTTCCCGGGATTGTTGGTCTAGGTAAGGCCGCAGAGTTGGCCATGCAAGGCTTCGAGCATAGCGATGATAAGAAAATGTCCACATTGCGCGACCGCCTGCAACGGGGAATTCTCGCTCAGGCGGAAGAAGCGGGCGTGAACGGCGAGGGCGCGCAGCGCGTACCGAATACATCGAACATTTATTTCGATCATATCGAGGGCGAGGCGATGGTCATCTCCCTCGATCTCAAAGGTCTGGCGGTTTCCACGGGCGCCGCGTGTTCGTCGGGTGCGATTGAGCCGTCTCATGTGCTCGTGGCAATGGGACTTCGGGCCGATCGGGCGCGAGCCAGCATCCGCTTCAGCTTGGGCAAGCAGAGCACCGAGGAAGAGGTCGACATCGCGCTCGCGCTGGTGCCCGAGACGGTAGCGCGGCTGCGAGAATTGTCGCCGGTGTATAAGAGGCAAGCTGTTAGCCATTAGCATGAAGAACGCCAAGACCATTGCCGTAGCCATGTCGGGTGGAGTGGATTCCTCCACCGTCGCGGCCATGCTGCGCGCCGAGGGACACAACGTCATCGGCCTGACTATGCAACTCTGGAACCAGCGCCGTCTGGCCGGACACGAGGGCATGCCTGAGACGGTTACCGGCCGCTGCTGCTCGCTCGACGACGTTTACGATGCCCGCCGCGTGGCCGAGCATATCGGCATTCCCTATTACGTCGTCAATCATGAAGAGCGTTTCGAGCGCGATGTTGTTCGCCCGTTCGTCGCGGAGTATCTCTCGGGACGCACGCCTATCCCCTGCAGCCTCTGCAACAATCATCTGAAGTTTGACCAGCTACTCGTCGTTGCCCAACAGATCGGCGCCGATTGCGTTGCTACCGGCCACTACGCTCGTGTGGAGTACGACGACGCTCGCGGACGCTGGCTGCTCAAGCGTCCCGCCGACCGCAGCAAGGACCAGACGTATTTTCTCTTCGGCCTCACGCAGGAGCAACTCAGCCGCACGCTCTTTCCGCTCGGCGGCATGACCAAGCCGGAGGTTCGCGAACTGGCCCGCAAGCAAGGCTTGGCTCTCGCCGAGAAGCCCGACTCGCAGGAGATCTGCTTCGTCCCCGGCGGCGACTACAAGCGCTTCATTGATGCCTATCTCGCCGAGAGTGGCGACGCTCTGCCCGATACTGCCGGTGAGTTGGTGACCGCGAGCGGGGAAGTGATCGGCGAGCACGGCGGCATTCACAACTTCACCGTCGGGCAGCGCAAGGGATTGGGAGTGGCGACCGGGTCGCCGCTCTATGTGATCCAAATTAACGGAGCTGACAAGCAAGTGGTGGTCGGCGGCGACGAGCATCTCTATTCGCGGACGCTGCGCGCTCGCCGCGTGAACCTGATCTCCGTGGGCGAGTTGCGCGAGCCCATGCGCGTGTCCGTGAAGATTCGCCACCGCCACGAACCTGCTCCGGCTGTGCTCGAGAAGATTGCCACTGACGAGGTTCTCGTCACTTTCGATCAACCGCAGCGCGCCATTACTCCGGGCCAGGCCGCCGTCTTCTTCGACGACGAAATAGTTGTCGGCGGTGCTTGGATCGCATAGCAGAGTTACGTGCGAATGGGCCACACCTCGGATAAGGCAAGCGCCACCGCGATACCCAGCGACACTTCCACAAAGCGATGCGAAGCCACGATCCACGCGGGACGTGTATGCTCGATCAATAGAATGATGCTCAGCGTGATCGCGGCAAAGCGGTAAGCGCCGCGAAACCGGAGAAGAGCGCACAGCACTCCGCACAAGAAAATTGCGGCCGCGTACACCAGTGCGCTGGAGGGAAAAAATGTGGCGATGATCGCTCCCAGCAGCGCTCCCAGGGCAGTCCCGGCAAACCGCTGCCACGCCAAGGTTCTCGGATCGATGGTGGACTGAATAATCACGATGGCCGAGATCGGCGCCCAGTAATACTCGGGAAGCTTCAGAACGCGAGCCAGCAGCATGGACACTACTGCCGCTACCGTGGTTCGTGCCGCATCCAGCAGCTTGTCAAACGTCAGCCTGTAGGTGTTTGCCATGGTCAAAGCGATTGCGGTAACCCTCCCGAGTTTAGGTGGACGCGGAATCCAGGCCACCTGCTATGACCTTAACTATCAGAACTCCCAATCGGCGCAGCGGGATTGTTCGGTGTTGAGACGTCGAGGGATGAACCGACGTCAGCGCGCAGCGAATCAAGGAATGGTGCGCCGGATGCCTTAAGCTTCTGCTCCAACCGCGCAGTGCAGTCGCAGTCGCCACACGCCCACGGCTCCGAACCGTTCTCGTCGCGGCACTTGCGCCGGTCGTGAGCATCCTGCACCCGAGCCAAGTCAAAGTATTCTTCCCAGTAAGGCCGTTCTTCCTGCAGCGGTGTGGGGCAGTAGCAGACTTCAACCCAGCGTACGGTCTGGTCGGCGCAGAGCCGCGCTTCATTCATATTGCGAAGATATTCGCCTTCGGCAACCGATCCCTGGCCGAGCGTGTCCTTCTCAATGGCTTGAAGCAGATCGCCTTCACGGCCGGACTTAACGCGGGCTCGAACCAGATAGCGCATGGGAAGAGGAAACAATGACTTGCCGATGACTCAGCGTGAAGATTCCGGCGGGAGCCGGAACACTTCAGATGAACATCTCGTCCTGCGGCACCGGCCGCCGCGCTTCGCGGCTGCCGCCGTTTCTGCGGCCGCGGTTACCCAGCAGGAACTCGATGCCCGCCGTCACGCCCTGAATCAGGCCGGCGAATTGGCGTACGGGCGAGACCACGGTGTTGTGCACTATGTCGGAAGTCTCTTCCACCCGGTCGAGCGTGCGGCTGAGCAATTCGTCGGCGCGAATGACCTGCAGGCGTGCGCGATCCACCACGTCATTCACCGTGGCATCCATGCGTTCCACCTGGGAGCGCACCGAGTGCGTTGTTTCCGTCAGGTTCTCGGCGATCACCGTGAGCTTGGGGCGAAGCTCGGTCAGTATTGCCTGCGCCGTCT